>DASRMZ010000020.1:0-3366 GCA_035647675.1 Thermoclostridium sp.
TAACTGAATTTATCAACCTTTTTACATATATAAAAAACAAATTTATAGATCGGAAAAGCAAGTAATGCGTTATATACACTCTCAGGTAAAATTAAGTTTGTAAAAATAAATATAAAATCCTCATACCCTCTAAGAAAATAATAAATTGAATAATACAATGTTTCCATCACCATCGAGGATGTAAATATAAAGAAAACCGGGATTAATGGGTTGTCCTTATAGAGCTTTGTGTTTATCATACCAATAAAGAAACATACTAAGAAAAAGATTATTCCATACCATCCTAATGCTTTTCCTATAAGAACATCCATTGCCAGACCACAGCCAAGCCCTATAAATGCAGCATTCAAATCAGTCCTCATAAGTGCGGCTGATATCGCCACAATTAAAAGCAGGTTTGGCTTTACTCCAAATATCTCTATATAATCCACAACAGTACTCTGCAAAAGACTTGCACCATATATTACGGCAGTAAAAGTCAGGATTTTTTTACTCATTGTCCATCCCCTATTCTGCACCAACCTTTATTACAACAACTTCCTCAAGCCTTTTAAAATCTACCTCTGGTTTTATTATAGCATGATAGTCAAATTGTCCTTCATTTTTTATTATCTGTACAATTTCACCTATTATAATACCCTTGGGATAAAGACTGCTCATACCTGATGTTTCAACCTTTTCTCCAACGGCTATCTCTACATCGGGTGGTATGTAGTCCAGACGACATAAGCCTTCAGTCCTGAGCTCAGCATCCCCCCTTAATATTACCAAATCTCTTGATTTAGAAAGGCGAGCAGACACTGAGCTTTCTGTATCAATAATTGAAACTACCTTTGAGGATAACAAATCCACACGAGATACACGGCCAACAAGTCCATTTGAATTTATTACTGGATCGTTGACACTAATCCCATCTTTACTTCCCCTGTCTATAGTAAAGATTTCGAACAAATTGCCCGAATCCTTTGAAATAATGTTGCATCCAACTGTTTCCTGTGTAAATTGTTCTTTAAATGCCAGTAGCTTTTTCAAATCCTCATTTTCTTTTTGTAATCTATATACGTTATCCAGCTCACTTTCCATCTGCTGAACTTGTTTTCTTAGCTCCTCATTTTCTGCAATGGCTGTACGGGACTCTCGAAAAAAGTTTACCGAACCTTTAACTCTGTCACCAATTGCACCAATACCTTTTTGTAGTGGATTCAATGGAACAGTAATAATGTTCCTAACAACATTCAACTTACTGTTTTCACTAGCAGTAACGGCTACTAGAATTAACACTAGAACAACAACTAGTGATATAATGACAATTTTATTCCCAAAAATCCTCCGCAAGGTAGACCCCTTCCACATTTCTTATATATAATTCTTAGGGTAAAACAGTTGATTTATCTGCCCTTATTCGAGGAAACTAATACATTTTTCAACGTTTCTATCTCGTCTAAAACTCTACCAGTTCCTAAAACTACACAATCAAGTGGATGCTCAGAAATATTTACATGAATACCCGTTTCATCATGGATTAATTGATCTAATCCCTTCAACATTGCTCCTCCACCGGTAAGCATTATTCCTTTTTCCATTACATCTGCCGCCAGTTCTGGGGGAGTTTTCTCCAAAGTAAATTTTATCGAATCCACAATTGAATTTATTGGCTCCTCCAAGGCTGCTCTTATTTCACCAGAGCTTATTGAAAGCTCCTTAGGAAGGCCTGTTACCAAGTCACGACCCGAAATAATGTGACTGGTTTCCTCATCTAGCATATAAGCCGAGCCTACTTTTATTTTAATGTCCTCAGCAGTACGTTCCCCTATCATTAAATTATATTCTTTTTTTACATAATGGACAATAGCATCATCCAATTCATCCCCAGCAATCCTTAGCGATCTGCTTACTACAATTCCACCTAAGGAAATAACAGCCACTTCACTGGTTCCACCGCCTATGTCGACAACCATACTACCTGTTGGTTCCTCTACGGGTAGGTTTGCACCGATTGCTGCAGCCATAGGCTCTTCAATCATGTAAGCCTCTTTTGCGCCTGCTTGAAGCGTAGCATCAATAACTGCCCTTTTTTCTACTTCCGTTACTCCTGAAGGAACACAAACAACCACTCTTATCTTCATAAGCATGTTACTTCCTACAGTTTTGCGTATGAAATACCTTAACATACCTTGAGTTACCTGAAAGTCCGCAATTACGCCATCCTTCATTGGCCTTATAGCTGTTATGTTGCCAGGAGTTCGTCCAATCATGTCCTTTGCTTCAATACCTACCGACAATACTTGACCTGTGTTATTATTAATGGCAACCACTGAAGGCTCGCGCATAACAATGCCTTTTCCTTTTAAATGAACTAAAGTATTTGCTGTTCCTAAATCTATCCCCATGTCTCTTGTAAACATTATTTTTTCCCTTTCTGAACATTACAATTTTTTGCATCTCCAAAAGATATATCCTTACCCTTTTCTAGTATCGTTTTTATACCAAACTGCGATAACATAGCTGACACACTGTATAAAGGAAGTCCTACCACATTATAAAAGCAACCTTCAATTTTTTCAACTAGTAAAGCTCCTATTCCTTGTATTCCATAAGCACCTGCCTTATCAAAGGGTTCACCAGTTTTAATATAATTACTTATTGTCTTTGAAGTAAGCTTCCCTACTTTTACCCTTGTTTTTTCTACATGAGTAAGCCTTTCGCCCGATTCGCTGTCAATGATCGTAACGCCTGTAATTACCTCATGCCATTTACCCGAAAGCATTTGCAACATATTAAAGGCATCATTTCCATCTATGGGTTTTTCAAGAATCCGCCGATTAAAAACTACTATGGTATCAGCTGCAAGAATAACAAAGGAACCACGATGGTTTATACATAGCTGTTCTTTCACACTATTTGCCTTCCTTTGTGAAATTAAACCAACACAGTCCTCAGGCTCTGTGTTATCTGGTACTATTTCTTCAATATTAGAAGGATAAGTTTCAAATTCAACTCCTATTTGATTAAGTAAAACTTTACGTCTAGGAGATTGTGACGCTAAAATCAATTGTTTCATAAAAACCCACTAAAATCTACAAACATTTTATTTGACATTATTATACACCATAGCACATATGTATGGGAATATCTTTTTATTATAAAGCTGTTGTAATGTAACCTTAATAATTCTGAGCACTAAAGAATCGTCCTCCTGTGTTACCCCTGTGTTCCTTACACAAAAGAACCATCCCTATGTTCCCCTGTGTTCCCCCACAGTATGTCCAAAGGGCTACAATATATTGTTCCACCTTTTTGATTAACCATTCGTTTTATGGGGAAATATGATATATATTAAGTATGAATTACTTAAATCCTTAGTAG
>DASRMZ010000021.1:0-3431 GCA_035647675.1 Thermoclostridium sp.
CTGTATATAGTACCTGAAATAAGCTCTTTCATTGGCTTTTTAACATTTATCTCAATAGGATAAGGCATGTAGTTTAGTACGAAATAATAATCAGTATTATCCTTTGACCTTATAGCTAACTCTGCCTGTTCCGGCAATTCGATAATGCTTCCATATGGCTTTGCAAATCCAAGCTTCCTTAGGAAAACTGTAGCTGTGCTGGTGCTAAATCCTGCTCCGAAATAATAAGCTGTTCCCTTACCTATTTTATTCTCAACCAAAGCCGGAGCACCGTCATAATAACTACCTTTGAAAGTTCCTAAGGTTATTGCATCATCCCTTGCCTCAAGTATGTCATTAAAAATAGGTGCCTCAAATTCTTCGCCGTCCCACATTGCAAATACTTTATCTTCACCAGGTCCTAAATGTGTATAGTCAATTACTCTTACACCACAAATATCTGCTGCAAATCCTGGCATAGGTCTCATCGGACAGCGGCCAAATTCATCCTTATATCCAGTCCTTGCACCCATTATGAGAGTTCCACTCTTCTCCACATACTCCTTGAGAAGGATAGCGGTTTGTTCTGTTAAGATGGTTGCATGAGGATAAATAAGCAGTTCATATTTGCATAAGTCTTCAATGGATGTTTTCTTTGTGCTGCTGTTTCTTAAAAAGAGATAGTCCATTGGTACATGGTTAATCTGTGCAGCTGTAAACCAACCTTCCTCACTGAACCAATCAAGCGGGCCATGCCATTGATCCTGTTCGCCATCCCACTCATTATCATAATCTTTTATATACGCCACTTTCGCCTTGTATTTTGAACCTGCTATAAACTCGATCTTTTGAAAATCACTAAAAATTGTTTTCAATTCTGAAAGCCTTCTGTTCGGAAGGTTGGAGTAATCATTTAATCCATGCCAATATATTTCAGTTCCAATCCAGTTAGTTCTCCAACGAAAATAGCTTATAAAATCAGCACCGTGTGCTACTGACTGGAAGGTCCAAAGTCTCATTTGACCAGGTTTTGGCGCAGGCTGCTTTATCCTTGAATCCCAACCTCCCGGTCCAGATTGTTGTTCCATTATCCCAAAGTTCGGTGAAATAGATCTGGTTTTTGCAAGTGACCGTGACCATTTACGATCATTAAGGTTGCCTGGCTTTTTAGGGTCTGTCCATGTGTCAAAAGCAAAGTTAGGATAACTGTCATAAGTAATAAAGTCCAGGGATAGATCTGTCATCTCATGACTGTCGAGGTGATCGAATAGTCCATTGGTAGTAATAAACTGGCTGTCAGTCTTATACTTCTTTATAATTTCAGACTGCATATTACAGTATGATATAACACTTTTTGATATGAAACGCTTTTCTTCCAAAGACATATGAGGATTATTTGAATTTGATACAGTTGGTCTGGTCAAATGAATTTCATCCCACGACGTATATGTCTGGTTCCAAAAGGCAGTTCCCATGGCTTCATTTAGAGCATCCAGTGTCTTAAACCTCTCTTTCAGGTAATCCCTGAAGGCGTTATGGTCTGCTTCCGAGTAAAATACGTTTACTTCGCAGTTAAATTCATTGTCGATCTGCCATCCAATTATAGAAGGATGGGGGCAGTAATGCTCCGCAAGTTTCCCAACAATTTTTGCAGTTAATTCTCTATACTTTGGAGAATTATAATTGTAATGTCGGCGCATTCCATGCCTGTATAGTGTTCCATCAACCTTGGCATTTAGCACTTCTGGATATTTATGGGTAAGCCAAGATGGTGGTGTTGCTGTAGGTGTTCCAATTATCACCTTTATATCGTGCTTTTTTGTAAGCTCAAGAAACCGGTCAAAGAATTCAAACGTATAAACTCCTTCACTGGGTTCAAACTTATTCCAGGCAAACTCTCCAATCCGGACTATATCAATTCCATGCTCCTTCATTTTTAATAAATCATCTTCCCACAGCTCTTCGGGCCAGTGTTCGGGGTAATAACATACTCCAAGTGTAACCTTATCCATTTTTATTGACTTTTCCATTTGCTTCTCCCTTCTCAGATTTAATAACTGAACTAATTTTGCTCCATTATTATCATCGTCGGTCTATTCAATTCTTTTTACTCCCCTTGTCTACATTCGCTGACCTTGAAATCTTCTCACATAAATCATTAAAAGTTTGTTCTTCCTCTTTCTTTAAGTAGCATCTTAATTCTTCTTGATTCATTTAAATCTACTTCTTTTCATTAATAATTATACATGAAAAGCAGTGCAGTTAACTGATAACATAAAATTAATCTCCATGCAATCTGCTATTAGATTATATTAACTGCACCGGGCGAGGGCGTATGATCAACTCTTATCTAATTTTGTATTCTTTTCCCTCATGCCTGATTGTAAGCTCTTTTTCTCCGAATTCCACTTGGCAATAAGGATTGTCAAAACGCTTATAGTCTCTTATGCTTACTTCATTTCCATTAACAGTCAACGGGGCAATCCACCCAAACCTTATCCTTCCTTTAGAAGGAGAATAATAGGTACATGTTTGGGAATCTCCTTCCAATATAGCTCTGTCAAAGCTGTCGACAAAGGCCTGGAAACTGTCATTTTGTGCTTTGCTTCCCATTTCAACAACCCAAACATTGGCGTGCCCGTTGGCATGGTAAATCACAGGTTTTGCGTTTTGGAAATGATTCAGTGCTGTTTTTTCATGCTGGTAAACCGACCTGTATAGATCGATGTCGGGTGCTTTCCAAAAAGCCGGGTTCATTGACCTCAAAGCGATATAAGCATTTCCTTTACGACCAAATAACCATTCGTCCCTTTCTATCACCTCGTCAAATTCATGCTGAGGAAAATAGGCGTGGGTTTCCAAGCATCTTGTATGATCGGCTGGAATGCGATAAATACAAATCATTACGTTTTCATACTGGCAGGCCCTTGGCATATAGCTGTTCCCAGCCAGAAAATTGGGACGATCGTTATATTCCTCAGAACCCATATGGTTTGTGAAAACTCTAGCTCTGCCTCCAAGAAAGGCTCCCCAAATTTGCTGCTGATATCCCGGCTTTCCCTTGCGAAAATCCTGTGCACAGCTAAGTATGTAATCAGACGTTTTATAGGTATATATATCTACCTGGGTCATTGCGGTAAAGTCAGGATCATCATCGGTGGGAATTTGCGCCATATCATTTAGCGCGTATTTTTCCAAATAAGCATTAATGCGTTCATTCATCCAGTTGGACGGGAGCATGACTTTGGCTGAGTTTTCAATAACTTCTCTGGCATCATAGGTCTGTTGACCCCAAAAAAACATAATATTATCGAAATCGCTAGGATCAATTCCAAACCTCCACGCATCTTTCACATCAAGGCTCATTCTTTCCTTGTTCACCATAGCTTCAGACTTATCTTTGCCAATAGCCTGAATGATTTTTGGACATTTGTAATCATAAATTGCCATCA
>DASRMZ010000022.1:0-2128 GCA_035647675.1 Thermoclostridium sp.
ATCTTAAATAATAAAATTAATTTCATTTTTTATTTGGTTTATTCAATTGACTATACTATCTTTGTAGTCAACAAATAAATAATACAATTGAGCAACCTAATTTTCAAACATCAAAATTAATGTTGTTTCAATATATAAACAAACAGTAATATATAAAAGTTTAAGCGACTATGTTAAATTACACAACTGAGGATATAAGAAAAATTAAAATAGGCGATTCGCTGACTATAAAAGTCAGTCCGCTGAAACAGATAAATTCAATTCGCACTATAATTTCTAGACTAAACACTTTAGAGCCTGAATTGGGTAAAATATTCAGTAGCGAAACAGACATAGTGGAAGAGACTATAACTATAAAAGCTAATAAGAGATGAAAAAGTTCTACACTACAACCCAAATAGCCGAAATGTACGGAATGCACAGACAAACCATATTAGAATACATAAATACAGGGTTATTCGGAATAGTACGCAAGGGAGTTGGGAGAAACGGGCATTACAGACTAAGTAAAGAAAATATAGAAACATTCGATAAAAATTTAATGGTATGAACGAAGATAAAATAGAAAAATTATTTGCCAACACAGAGAAAGTTCTCATAGCTCTACTAATTGTTTCGTTCGCAGTATGGATGTTCCACCATTTTATACACCCAATAATATGAAAGCAATTCAGAATCTAAAGGTTGAAAATGGTGAGTGTATGACTTCAACCGACTACAAGCTAAGAAAGGCTATAAAAATAGCTAGAGAATACGGACTAGGAATAAAAAATATTATTCCAAAAAGGGAAAAAGGGTTAATCGTTGGGTATTACGTAATTAACGAAGGTGGCGAAACAGCGGTTTCCACGATAGAATAGGTGTTTTCATAATTAGATTTTTAAGCGAGCAAAGGGAGTTGTGAAACTGCCTCGCACCACGGTGAATAGCTCAATTGGTTAGAGCGGTTGTCTGATACGCAACAGGTTAGTGGTTCGATTCCATTTTCACCGACACAGAAAGAGTTCTTTAATTTATTGGAAACGGCTAAAGTAGAATGAAACGCCGATACGATATATGGAATATCGAAACGTAACAGCATCCGGCGATGAGCCTAATCCTTGCGGTGGTGGAGAACAAGACCGTGGCTGCTCGAATATGCCTACACCTATCAAGATACGGAAGAGATTATAGGGGTGGATGGCATATATAGATGACAAAACAGTGTATCCCCGAAAGGGTATCCTCGTATTGCAGGTTAACAAAAATACGATACACCGACAATATACCTTGCCGTGATTTGGTTTGCGGCAAGGGACTAAATTAAAGAATGTGATCATGGATGAAATTTGGAGAGATATAAAAGGATACGAGGGCTTGTATCAGGTTAGCTCATTAGGGCGAATAAAAAGCTTCCACCGACAGCGAGGTGGACGAATTTTATCTGCTCATAAAACAAATATTGGTTATTTAAGGGTTGGCTTATCTAAAGATGGGAAAGAATTGAATAAATTAGTTCATAGGCTCGTAGCAGAGGCGTTTATCCCTAACCCCGAAAATAAGCCCGAAGTTAATCATAAAAATGAGATTAAAACAGACAATCGGGTTGAGAACTTAAACTGGGTGACGAGAATGGAGAATTGTCATTGGGGGAGCAGGATTAAAAGGAGCTATAAACCCGTTCTGCAATATGATAAGACAGGAAAGTTTATCAAAAGATGGGATAGTATAGTTTCAGCAAGCGAGGAGCTGCAAATTCATGATGGAAACCTTTCTTTTTGCTGTAAAGGCAAAGCCAAAACAGCAGGAGGTTTTATCTGGCGATATGAGGGATAAAACACATAGGATATGTGGCGGAAGTAGACGCTATGTTATGTACAGATACTAAGCTGATGTGTGATTGCTGTACGAAGCGCACATCCTGTGTTTGCAGGTATCAAATCCTGCCATATCCTACCCTACTATCATTTGCTTGGTGGTAGGGAACAATGCAATAATGCAGAAATTTAAAAAATATAGACAGATATGTTCATTTTAAGGCGAATTACTTCGGGATTAACCGAAATCAACGAGTGTTTAGGGAAACATTACGTTTTTATCAACAAAGATAAGGATGGAGCGGAGTTTCAACGGGCGGTGAAGCTATTTG
>DASRMZ010000023.1:0-6050 GCA_035647675.1 Thermoclostridium sp.
TTCGCAAACTGGCAGACTTCCTTTTTCGTAACCCAGATCCCTGAAGGCTGTCTGCAAGTGCAGAGGTATTGGGTAATATATCATGGTGGGGATACCTTTATCTTTTAATTTCATCATAATTTCTTCTCGTTGCTCTTCGGATTCTGCAAGTAAGCTGTATTGAGCCCAGCATGAACTTTTACTTTTTGGGACGAACGGTACGGGATAATATTTTTCCAGGCATTCAGTATACTTCGCCGCTATGGCGTTCCGCCTGCACAGCTCATCCTCAAATATTTCCAATTTAGCGAGAACGACGGCTGCCTGAAGCGTGTCCATACGGGCATTAAGACCAATCCGAACGTTATCATAACGATCTTTCCCCTGTCCGTGTACGCGAAACGAGTAAATCAATTCGGCCAAGTCGTCATCATCCGTAAAAACAGCACCTCCATCTCCATAGCAGCCAAGTGGCTTTGCCGGAAAAAACGAAGCACAAGAAATAACGCCAAATCCACATGTTTTTTTCCCATGATACTCAGCTCCAAAGCCTTGAGCGGCATCTTCAATGATATGGAGCTGATATTTTTGCGCTATCTTCTCAATTTCATCGTAATCAGCTGGGAGGCCAAACAAATCAACGGGAATGATGGCTCTCGGTTTTAAAGCTCCTTCATTTTGGACATCCTGTATGGCTTTCAGCAAAGATCGATGGTCAAGGTTAAATGAGTCATCAGAGTCGACAAAAACCGGTGTTGCTCCGAGAAAAGAAACACATTCTGCTGTCGCGAAAAAAGTAAAAGAAGGAACGAAAACGGCATCGCCTTTTCCTATTTTCAGGGCCATCAAGGCAAGAATAAGCGCATCCGTACCGCTCGCACAGGTGAGTGCATGCTTGCGCCCGCAATAAGCTGCCAGTTTTGTCTCTAGATCCTTGATCTCAGGTCCCATAATGAAGTTTTTGTGCTCATAAACCTGTTTTAAACGCTGATCCAAATCATCTTTAATTCGCTCATATTGTCTGTGAAGATTGATAAATTCCATACTTTCCACCTCGTCTTTTGATTGCTTTCAGTTAGCTTTCACATGCTTTATATTGTCGTTCGCAGAGTGGGCAAATAAAGTCATCCGCTAGTTTTTCTCCGCATTCACAAATCCACCCAATTTGCCTCGCGGGGCTTCCGGCAATAATCGTGCACTTCGGAAGCAAAATATTTTACTATTTCTATATTTATATCATCCCTTTAGGATCAGCAGCTTCCATAATCTCCTGAATGCGAATAGCAGCTGCCGGCGAACTAGAGGATTCTTTTTTTTCTTCAACACAAGTTCTGAAATGCTCGAGACTGTTGTACAGGGCATCTTCCACACTCAGTTTGGGGATGTAGGCATCTCCTATTCTGCTTTTAACCACAAAATCAGAATAGGGAATATTTTCATCAAAATCAAAACCTTTATCATAAACAATAAGCTTATTGAGCACATCTACATCGTCAAAAACAATCATTTTTTCCGTGCCTGCTATCAGCATTCGCCGTTCTTTGATAGGAGAGAGCCAGCTTGCCCTGCAAGATGCAATAAAGCCCGGTTCATACTTCACGGAAAGAATAGAGACTGAATCTTTTTTACTATAAATTGATGACCCGATATATTTAACTTTTTTCATTTTTGCACCGTCTGAAAGAAAATCAATAATAGCAAGATCATGGACGGAAAGGTCCCACATAGCGCTGACATCATTCTTAATCTGCCCTAGGTTTTGGCGTGCACAGTCGAAAGATATGAGATCACCCAGTTCTCCCTGAACGATGATTTCTTTAATCTTGCGAATTGCAGGATGGTAAATCATAATGTGATCAACATGGATCGTTCTGCCTGCCTCTTGGGCTAGCTTGTAAAGTTCTTTAGCTTGCTTGACACTTGTCGTAAAAGGCTTTTCAACATAGACATCTTTACCATACTCCAATGCTCGGGAGATCAAGTCATAATGTGAACTAGTTTCTGTTGCAATCGCAACAGCTTCAATTTGGGGATCTTCCCAAATCACATTATTATCTTGTGTATAACGTGTACGTTCTCCATATAATTGCTTGGCCAAGGACAAACGATCCGCTTTTAAATCACAGATATAGGCAAGATCAAAATGTTTATTATTGATAATATTTCGAGCTACATTCGGTCCCCAGTAACCGTATCCAAATTGTGCTATGCGCATATTTAAAGCTACTCCTTTTTTTTCATTCTTGCAATTGTTTCTCTTCCCAACTTCAATACAATCGATAATTCCTTCTTTTTCAAAATAATCAAAAACAATATATATAATACTACAAAAATAATTTTAAAAACAATCCTGGAAGATTCCAAGAGAATACTTCCAAGATAGGGCGCGAAAAAGATCGTCGATAATTCGAACAGCTTATAATCATAGGGATAAAGTTTAGTGGATATAATAGCTGTGAGAATCAACATCACGAAATAACTGACAATTGTCGTCAATGCGGCCGCTTGGGCTCCGCCATTTGGAATAAGCCACAGATTTAAAAGGATATTTGTTGCTGCTCCTGCAAAAGTGATATAGGTAACATATTTCGTTTGTTTAGCAAAATGTATTCCATAACTGATAATGGTATACATAAAGAAGACAACTTGTGAGAAAATCAAATCTCTAATAACATAAGCAGAGCGGAAATATGCCTCGGTTGTCATCAGAGTAACCAATTCTCTTGCAAATAAGGCTGCTATCAGAGCTACAATTGCTAGACCTGCCGTAAGCCAATGTAATGTAACGCGGTACGCTTGTTTGCCACGTTTGTTAGACTTATTGCTGAAAGCAAAAGGAGTATAGGCTGTGTAAACAGCTGATACAATAACATTCAGTATATTAGCAAAACGAAACCCAATACCATAAATCCCTACTTCATCTGCACCGCAGAAATGAAGAAGAATCATACGATCGGACATATTAAGCACCCAAGCCAGAACGACGGTTGGAAGTAGCGGAAGTGCAAATTGCAACATCTGTTTTAATAGGCTATTGTCAAATTTATTCTTAATTTTTATTTTTCTAAATAGGAGCATAAGCCCCAACAGTTGAGCGCAGTGACTGATAAAAAGACTGAGAACTAAAGACAGGGAGCCTAGTTTGCAATATCGAAGAAAAACGACATTCAACAGGATCATCAAGAGCGCTGAGCCGAGATGGATTACGCTGTAAATCACCATTTTATTTTGCATGCGTAATTCTAGCAAATAAGGTAAAAGCCACAAATTGACTGAAACAGAAAGTAGTGCAAAAGCAACTACCAGATAATAATCATGTGAACCAAAAAGATTATAAGAGATATTCTTAGACCAAAGAACTCCAAAAACAGGAAGTAACGATGTTAAACGCAGAAACTGACGGGTTGTAAAAAATATTTTTTCTTTAAAGTCTTGCCTGTCCTCATCAAAATAAAAGGCACTGTAAGCCGAGTCCATACAAAGCACAAGCAGAGGAAACAAAAAACTGGTGATGTTCGTTATGCTGTCAGATACCCCCAACAGCTTAGGGGTAAGGTATACCGTATAAAGAGGCAGTAAAAAGAAGTTTATCGATTTCAGTAGAAGATTGCTCAAAACAAGTACAAAGCTGCTTTTAATAAAATCACTTAGTTTATACGTTTTCATCAAAACTAATCTCAGCTTTTCTGTAAAAATACATTAATTGCTGCAAATGAAAGTCCATGCAATAACCAAGGATAACTATAAGTTAAAAACGAGCTCGGGGCTATACTAGCAAAGATCATAATGAAAAGCGAAAGCAGAAGCATTTGGCAGATTTTTTTCTCTTCCGAATCCGTCTTATGTTTTATCACTAACCAGAGTCTTCGCAAAGAGGAGTAATAAACAAATACATAGGCAAGAAAAATAATGATTCCATATTCAAATAAAATTTCCACCCAATAATTATGTGGATCAAGCAATCCCGATCGGCTTGGATGCTCTGCAAAATAAATTGAGTGGCTTCCGGGTCCGAAACCTAATAAACCTGATTTTATAACGGCAGCAAAACCTTCGAAAGACATATCTAGGCGCGTATAGACGGATCCCCTATTTTTTTGTATCTCTGCAAGCTGATCTTTTGATGCTCCAGCCAGAGATTTGTATGTTTGGTCAGGAGTAGCGATGTTCATTTCTCCTTGTGAGGATGATTTGATTTGATCGAGATCAAGGTCTACACTTTCAACCCACCTTAGTGAATCAGAGACCTGTTTTGATCGATATTGGTCCATTCCTCTGATTGCGACAGGTGCAAAATAAGCCTGTAACAGGATCAGCAAAACAAAGATACTGACCCATCTTTTCCAGTTCCGAGTCATAAGTGTCATTGCCAGAATCAATCCTAGTATTACAGAGAGGATACTGATATTCGCATCATTGAGCGACAAAATAAGAATCGCGGCAATTACGGTGAAATACTCCAAAACTCTCTTCATTCTTTTCTTCTCATCGGCGAACATGAAAAGCGGGGAAAAGATTGCCAAAAAAGCAGATAAGTCATTTTGATTGTAAAATATCGAAGTACTTAAATAATTGTTATTTTTTGGCCACAAGCTGGGATTGAAAATATTTGCAAGAGTCAATGGGTTTTCACTGACCAACTTCCGTCCTTCAAAATGTAGTCCAGTAAACATCTCTATTATTGCAACAATTAGTATGATTATATAAATAAACTTAATGGCAGACAAAAGCGATTTTACCTTTAGTGGCGTGTCGGCCATCACTGTAACTACATACATCACGAAAAACGCCAGTAAAAGACCTGAAAACTCTTTTAAACTACTTGTTGAACGCGAATATGGCGACACCAATAAAAGCACAGCACCATATGCTATCCATAAGAAAAACAACCAATAGTATCGATTCAACTGATTTGGGGGGAATATGCGACGATATCGCAGTTCAGAAAAACACACAGCAATAACGAAAAAGAGAGGAATCATGACTCGAAATAAGGTCAAGTAAACACCAGCAATACTGATATCACTTAGCCTTACGGAACTGCCTATAATAACACTAAAGCAGAAAAAAACAGATAATAAATACAATTTTAATTGCTTTTTGTACAGCACAATGATTCCTTTTAAGATTATTCCTTCTCTTGTGACAATTGAGCTACTGCCTGAAACGCTTGCCGGCCTTTGAGAAGAGGTTGATCTGAGAAATAGATATCCATTAATCTTCTTCCAATCACATTAGAATTATGATATTTCTCAACATAAGAACGTCCGGCCCTTCCCAAATGGTTTCTTCTAGCAGAATCACAAATTAATGTTTCAAGGACACTTCTGATATTATCACGATTAGCCGTCTGTATCGGACAATCTTCCGGAAGTAACTCTTTCATCCTCTGATTAATGTAGGTGATGACAGGTTTTCCAAGAGCCATTCCTTCAATTGCAAAAACACCATAAGTTCCCACGCATAACTGATCTATTATGATATCAGCATCACAGTATATGTTCATAGCTTTATCATGTTCTAAATTCTCAATTCTGATATAGTCAAGAGGGTACTTCTTTTCCAGTTCAGCTACCGCCGCTTCAATGTATGGAGTACCTTTGATGGAACTATTACTGGGAGCATGAACAATACTTATTCTTGAAAAAGCATCAACGGAAGGATAGCGGGGTTTAATCTTATCTAGATTACATCTTAGTGGGACAACAGTAACTTTTTTGTGATATTTCTCAGGAATGTCAACAAGTAGTTCATCGTCATGTAAGATAATTAGATCACTTTTCTTGAATATTTTTTCATTTCTGCGTTTTAGTTTTTTTGAATCTTCTTTATGATGACAATAACTATAAGGATCCATTGAGGCATGGAGACTCATAATTCTAAGATCACTGCCATGAAACTCATAAATGATTTTTTTTGAGAATAACTTTAACAACCATAGGTCATGATTTAGCAAGAAACTTCTGCCGAAATGAAAATGGAAAACATCAAATTCGCGGATTGCTTTTAATAAAACAAGTAAAAGTTTTATAAGATAAAAAGGAAAAAGGATTCTCTTTTTCTTATTGATA
>DASRMZ010000024.1:0-3873 GCA_035647675.1 Thermoclostridium sp.
GATCATCGCTTTTCTCGTTATCACAATCCATGCTGATATGATCGGCTTCGATGAAGTTTGCATTGCTGCGATAGTTGTTTTGATACCTTGCCGCAACATGGTCAAAGGAGACAGCAGCCTTGAAAGCAGACTCATCCTTCAGGTCCATTTTATTCGGATAGTAGACATTGGACGCCTGTCCGCAGGTATCTGCTGTGTAAATGGTTAGTTTCATTCGACTTCCTCCTGCACCACAGGGATTCTCAGCTTCTTTGCCGCCTGCATTTCCTGAAGCATCCCGAAGCTGATCTGATGGCCAAAGACATGAACCTCATCGCAGTGCCGCATAATTTCAAGGTTCATCTCCATTGCCCGCTCTCGCTCGCTAGCAATGCTGTCATCCACAAACTGCGGAAAGAGAAGATGGGAAGCGAGGGGGATATCACCTTCCTGGACAATTTTTCGGCAGTATTCCTTGGCCTGTTCCGTGTTCGTCCTGATATCTCCCCGATAAGGGGAGCAGACATAAATGAGTTTGTTCATATAAAAAAACTCCTTTCGATAATTTTCGAGAGGAGCAAAACAAAAGGGATAATGATCCTCTCACTATCCCCTTGGACAAGTTATGCGGTTTTGGGCAAAGAAATCTAGATTTTTAGATGTGCGTTTCTAAATCAAAAATCTCGGGTGAATTAAAACGTATCTCATTGGCTTCACGCCTGACATTGAAATTCGACGTCTCTAACAAAGTTGATCTTAATTTTAACTTCCCTTCCTCATCTTCTAAAACATATTCTGTCTTGTTGTTACGAATAAAGGTAGAAGTCTCTCTAGAAAAACCATGTCGCTGTAATAAAATCGTTAGAGGGTTAGTAGTTCCATATTCGACGTATTCATACCAATTGTTGTCAAACTCTGTTACGCCATGAACACGTTTATATTCATTCGAGAATCTTAAAAAATAATTTGAAATACTGAAGAGGATTATGTTTTCGATAACCTCCAAAGTATCAGATATCACACTATTTCGATGAGGAAGATCGTCCTTGTATGTTGTCTGTTTGTAGTTGTACCAAAATGAATGGGGATTTTCCTTTCTAAAATTAAGCGCCCTACTAATAATAAAACTAAGGCCATGTCCCTCCATCCATTGACTCAGAATAACTGCATACCATCGAAGTAGAGTATGTTGGCCATCTTTTACTCTACCCAGAGTAGTTGATTCATACTGCTCCCACTTAAATATGCTACAGAGCTGTTCTAAAAAATTCAGGATATCATTGTATACAAACTTTCCTGAGCTATCTTTTTCCGGGTAAGCTAGACCATATTGTATAGCTCGAACAAGATTTGATGTTTGATCAACAGATATATTGATGTCATCATCTTGTTGAACCGTTTTATTTAAAAAGGCTTCTCTGATTTTTTGCTCATCTTCTGTGGTTAAATACTCCTCAAATTCTCGTTTAATTATACTATTGCGATTGTGTGTAATATCATTTACTAGAATTAGAGCAAACTTTCGCATCATCAAATATACTTCTTCTGAGATGCCCTTCTGTTTTTCTATAGATACGCTACCGGAAACCAAAGTCTCAACAATAGCCTCCTTTTCTGCTTTTTTTAGTACATCGCTACTTTCAATGGACAGCACTTGTTCTGGTACATTTTTATCTAGTAATTCTATATACTCTTCTTTCTTTGTTTTGTTTTTTTCAGACACAAAAAACACATTCCCGTGTAAATTGTATTCAATCCGCCCAACACGACCAATTAGATTTCTAAAATCAATAGGTGTCATCTTAGACCTACTTATTTTGCTGCCCATTATGAGTAGGTTGTCAGCCGGTAGGTTAACCCCTTCCAAAAGAGTACTTGTACAAAACATCGTACTAATAGAGCCCTCGCGGAATAAATCTTCTATGCGCATCCTAATCGCTGACGGTAAATAGCCGATATGATACGCAACACCCTTCCTAATTATTTTTGCAAGATAATAGTCAGAATGAATTTCTCGTTCAATATCTCCAGCTAACTCACTTAACCTAGCATCATTTTTGTCTTCCAAATTCCTAGCATAATTGATTGCATTATCTATTGCTTTTTGCTTGCTTCCGTAAAACACGATAGTTTGTTGGTTTTTGTCTCCATTTTTATTTAAATGAATATTATGCAAACAGTAATTAAGCAAATTATCCACTTCAGGCAAAGAGGCAATATCAATAACTTTATTGGTGCGTTCATTATATACGCTGATTTTTCCTTCATTTTCATCCACGAAAAACTTAACCTGTACTACTGGCGAATAGGTAGATGCTAAGCTTCGTTCTTTATTAGCGCTCTCGGCTGACAATAATCGCAAATAGACTTCTGGATTAGGTACATTAGGAGAAGCAAAAATAAAATGTGGGGGTGGTTGATTTCGATTAAGCAACAAATTAACCACTTGGTAGTAAAAAGGCGCCCGCCTATTTTTCCCGGATAGCTTGTGCGCTTCATCAATAAAAATATAATCAATTTTTAAATCGGATCTTTCGATAAGTAAATACAACATTCTTTCCGGAGTTAAAATAAAGATGAAATTATGCTTCTCCTTTAATGCAATCTCACCGGAAGAAGTAACAACACGATAATTATACTTTTCGAGATCAGACTTCATATCATTTATAGTCTGACTGCGCATCTCATTTATTAAAGCCTTTGTCGGCACAAGCAGGGCATAATTATTTTTCACTCCTGTTTGAACTTGTTCTTTAATAAATTTACGCATAATAAAGGATTTACCCATTGAAGTAGGGCCTGAATAACTGAAATATTCGTCCTTTAAACGCTGATATACTTTCTTCTGCGCAGCAAGAAACTTCATATCAGTTTCTCCAGGAATTGCGAGATAATCGCTTCGGAATGCAGAAAACAACTCATCAAGCATATCCGTATGATCAACGGCACTTGCAATAAGTTTTCTGCCAGGATAATTGCCTGTATTTGAAAAAACAAACCCCGCATATATTCTTATTGTTTCATTATCAGGATGGGAGTACAGAAGTAACGTAACAATCTCTTGGGCTAGGATATGGTGTTGCTCTCTTTTTTCAGGATGCGTCGATTTTGATAGAAGATCGGTAAAACGCAAAGCATCAGTTACATTAAGGGCTGCATAATTTTGAATATGAGTGAGATTTAATTGCTTAATTGCGTAGTTGTATAGAATTTGTTCATACAATTCATTCAGATATTCATTTTGATCAATATCCGAGAAGAGGAGGTTCCCTATTTTATATAGACCTTTATTAGCCATCTGTGCCTCCCTCTCCAAAAACTGCATTCATGATTTGTTGCTTATCATTAGCAACATCATTTAAGGGAACAAAATAAATGTAGAATGAATAATTTCCTAAATTAAGATTATTTATTTTGTCAATAATGTATTGTGTGTGAGCCTTAATATCCGTCTTCATTTTTTGCTCAAGCTGCACTTCAAAGTCTTGATTCGTATAATTATTAGGATTAAGCCCCAAGTCGTAAGCTAGAAAAATCCCAAAAGCCGTATCGTATGAAACTCTATGTTTTTTTCCTTTTTTCGGAAGCAATAGGTCTTTGATTTTTTGAGCCGTACTCTGATCAACAGTTTTTGTGAAAATGGTATTTTCTGCCAGCAAAATTTCCTGTTCGCTCTTGGAATGAATCTTTGCAACTCGATCAAATGCAGCATCAATGGCATCTTTAACATCTCCAACAATACTAGATGTTCCAAAAACAATGTTATAGTAAGAATCCCCATTGGAATTGGTCGAAGACAAGAAATGAATAGCATCACATTCGCTATCATAGCTTCCTGACTGTGCCTTTAATTCAACCTTGCTTAAAATCTTAGGAGCTTTAAGTACCTCTTCC
>DASRMZ010000025.1:0-2483 GCA_035647675.1 Thermoclostridium sp.
TATATTAAGTACACACTTTACTACTAATACGACAGTTTTTTTCTTGTACACTTAACTTTGTTAGTATTCTATCATTTATATATTATTATACCAATACTCAACAGATAATATAACTAAATATATTATTTTATCAATTCTCAAGGTGAGAATCATCAATATACCCATATTTTGAGGCATTTATAAGCTCAAAGCTATCCATGTAGCCATTTTTTATCAGCACCTACTAACTGGATAATATAATTTATTCGCTACAAATTCACAGTTGACATTTTTACCGATATAAACTCGTTTATGGGCACCACGTTTTTTCTTGGAATCCCAGTACGGTTGATCCTCAAATACAAACTCGGTTTCATTAATCACTTGAGTCCCTCTTGACATAAAACCACCTCCATAGATATATTTTATATCTATGTTTCGGGAATGTAAATAGATTAAACGGCTTATTCTAAGCTTTTGTAGCGATTCCTAGATATAAAAATTCGGGACTCCAGGCTATAAGGATATACCCATAGCAGCACTAAGCTATAACCGAGCTGCATTAAGAGTGCAAGTACGAGATACATTCATAGGATATGACGAAGACGGCAGAAAGACTTTTATAAAGCATATTGTCTGTAACAACCGTTTTCTGATACTAGCTTGGATTAAGATCAAAAATTTGGCATCCTACCTTTTATCACAAACCCTCAAGAAATTGAAAAACTACGGTATCCGCCCTTTGCTTGTTGAAACATTTATAGACTCCAGCCTATATAAAGGCACCTGCTATAAGGGGGCAAACTGGCTTTACCTTGGGGAAACTAAAGGGTACTCCAAGTCAGGAAAAACGTTCGTATACCACGGCAATAAGAAGGCCGTTTACCTATACATACTGGGAAAGGATTATAAAAAATTTGTTCCAACTCCCTTACGCCAACCCCGTAAAAAGCGTGAGAGGGTGACAAAAATGATACTAAATATCCCAGACTGGAATCCAACAATTTTGGATGATGCAGGCGTTACAACAGAAGAGGTTATGCAACTTGGTGAAATGTTGGAGGACTATCTTTCTAGCTACAGTGAATGCTATGGCCATATCGGCCAGCGAAGAAACTGTGAAGGTTTCATCAAAGGAGTTTTAAGTGACGTTAGAAGAAAATCCATTGAACCAATAGCCCTTGAATATTTCGGCGAAAAAGGGGTTCGTCCAATGCAGATATTTTTCAAGGATTCCCCTATGGATGATGAAAAGATGCTAAAGATATATCAAGAGCGCTTAGCTTCCATGATTGCAGACCCAAATGGTATGATAAATACGGATGGAAGTGACTTCCCTAAGAAAGGCAAGAAGTCTGTTGGCGTACAGCGCCAGTATTGCGGTAGTCATGGCAAGACAGAAAATTGTCAGGCTGGCGTATTCGTAGGATATTCCAGCGGCAAAGGCTATGGACTTGTTGATCTCAGTTTATTTTTACCAGAAAAATGGTGTTCTGATGAATACAAAGACCTTCGCAAGGAATGCAAAGTTCCAGAAGATATTGAATTTAAAAGCAAGATTGAAATTGCCTTGGAGTTAATTGGAGATGCCTTTGATTCTGGTAAATTCCCTGCCAAATGGATAGGATGCGATTCATTCTTTGGTAGGAGCAAGGAATTCCTTGACTCCCTCCCTGAGGATATATACTATTTTGCCAGTATACCAGAGAATCTGCTAGTGTTCATAGAAATGCCCGATGTTGGCATACCCCAAAATAAAGGATGGGGAAGAAAGTGCACTAAAGAACGGGCACTTACCGATCCTGTCAAGGTTTCCAGCATAGCTGCTGACACGTCCATACCCTGGCGAAGAGTTATACTGGGTGAAGGTTCAAAAGGCCCAATTGTTGCCGATGTAAAAGTGCTTAGAGTCATTGATGTAGAGGATACTGGAGGTAAGACTTATTTGCCTAGCATAGAGCAATGGCTTTATATTCGCAGATATGAAGACGGCACAATAAAATGTTCTTTTTCCAATGCCCCTGAGGATATCCCTCTTGAAGAGCTTCACAAAGCGGCTACAATGCGTTGGCCTATCGAGCAGTGCTTTAAAGAATGTAAAAATTACTTGGGTATGGGAGGTTATGAAGCCCGTTCATGGCCTGCGTGGCATAGACATATGCTATTGGTCATGGTTGCTCATCTTTTTATTATTGAGTTGAGATTTAATTTCAAAAAAAACTCCAATACTAACCATGCCTCAAGCTAAGCGATTGATTACGGCAGCTCTCACAGGTAACCCCACTCTGATCAACAAAGCTATTCGAAATGTGAATTATTATATGCGGAGAAACTATAACGCCTATAAATCGCACCGTAAGAGGGCAGTGGGGAAACTCGAACCACTTTCAAATACTATATGAAGTTGTCAAAGAACATTTTTTCGCTGTAGTATTAACCCCATATTAACAAGCACACACTTTTATAAAGAGTATAGCTTTAACATTTAACAATGTGTGTCCTTA
>DASRMZ010000026.1:0-4520 GCA_035647675.1 Thermoclostridium sp.
ATTTTATATTGTGTATAACTAAAATAATATGCTTCATATCTTTATAAATCTATTGTAAAACTTTTTATCAATCTACTGTTAAACTAACATTATCTAACAGTTAAGTAACTTCAACTTTAAACCTGAATGAACCTGACAAAACCTGACATTAAAACAGCTTTTCATCTAACCTTTGAATGGTAGCCTTTAATTGTTGCAAGCGCATAATAAACGCCCCTGTATCCCATTTATCGGATCGTATGGCATGAATTGCACCCTTCACATACCTGCGTGGCTCGCATATGGTATAATCCCCTGAAATGGTTATCGGTTCGCTTGGCATCTGTACATTCTTAAACCATGCTTCAAGCTCATTAGCTTTATTATTGATCTCTGGTTGTGGTTGGGGTGGTTGCTTCTGACTAGGTGTTTTTATTTGCTGTGCAGAATTCCTCATCTCTTTTATAAGATAGTCGGCTATATCTAAACCGTTTCTTTTGTCCTCATCACTGGCATTCTTTTCCAGAATATCAGAAACAACAATCTTACAACCGTATAGCTGTCTTAACTCATTGGCTCTTTTGCTCCAGATACTAAATGCCTGTTTCTCTATTGGCAAATCTGGATTGCTAGCATCTGGAAATAACATAACTGAACGATCCTTTAATACTTTTGATTTCTCAATTGTTAAGCCGTTAAGATTGCCAGCCCCCAGCCATACAAGTTGAGGATATAAAACACTTGCTATTATTGCCGTTTTTTCAGCTTCCGTTATTGCTATGGTCTTATCTGGATACTTTTTTAATAGGTGTTCCCCAAAATAACACTGCTTCAAATTAAAATCTTCTGGTAATATATCAGACTTCTTTAACTTGTTATGTATCCAGTCTATTGCACCGCTTGCATTGTGCACTCTTTTACCAGTGGTCGGATCGTATTGCATGATCTTACCGCTTCTCACCTTATCGTTAATATCGCTTTGCCAGAATATAACTCTCTTATCTTTGGTAGCCCCCAGCTGGTAGGCCTCACATATTTCATCTATGGTATGGTTTAAGCTATTGGTATGAGCTAAACCATAGTCTTTACTAAATAGATCATTGAGGAAATAAACAAAATTACTTTCCTTTGACTGGCTTTTATTAAGGTACTCAATCGGAATTATTCCTGTCGGTCTTGGTGGTCTTGGTGGTGGTGGTGGTGTCGGCATCCAATTGCCTACTGACCGCCTCTCTGGATTATCAATAAAGTATTGCTTAGGTGTATAATGATAACCGCATGAATTAGTATGATTGCATATTCCAACTGTCGGATTAATCGGAATATTTGTATCTCCGTCAAGGTATAATGTGAACGAATGGCTCTTTTTGCAACTTGGGCACATTTCCCGCGAATCTTTCCCTTTATAGGGCCTCAAATATGGTTGTTTGTATCTCATTATCAATCTGTTATATCTGGTTTAATATGGTTTAAACCATACTTTTAAACTTAACCCTAACCTTTGGTTTAGTTTAGAACCCCCCCCTATGTATAGGGGGGTCTTAAACCATAGGGCTAAACCATAGATTAAACCTTTGAGTAAATAACTGTATTTCCTTTGCTTTTCCATTTGACAATATCGTTACTTTTGAAGTAGGAGATAAAATCTTTTGCCTTATTTGATCCAACATCATATGTTAAGCGAACGGCACTCACGAATTCACCGTAATTCATTTGAGGAACATTTTCAAACATCCTTTCAATTATCCCAGAATGTTCCTCATCTGACCAATCAGTATGCTGTTTGGCCTTCGTTCTCCCTGTCTCTTTTTTTAGTGCTTTGGCATCATTCTCCGATAAGATATAAGGTAAACCTTCCTCATCAATCCCGAATACCAGCGGATTAAACTCCTTGTCTCTGGTGGCTATTGGTTCGATTGTTGAGTATTCCTCATTCTTCTCAATCTTGTTAATCCCTAATACTGTCAAAGATTTATTCATCAGTTCCGTTCCAACGTGCCCCCTAGCGTTGTTATCCCCCTTGTTCATGTGCAGAATACAATTGATATGTATCATTTTTTCAGTGCTCCATTTGAGTAACTTTGATGTTATCATAGTGGCTTGTTCCTCATCATTAATACTTGTGATCAGATCACGAATTCCATCAATAAACACTACTCCCAGATTTGGGGTATTATAGATAAGATGTTCAATAATTTGAAGTCTCATTTGTGGGGTAAATGGTCGCAAAGAGTACACCTGAAAGTTTGGCAAAGTATCATGATAATAATCCTTATCTAGTAGCCCATAAACCCGCCTTGCGCTTCTTTGTGAATAGTAAACACTTTGTTCAGTATCAATAAATATAACTCCTTGCTTATCCTCTGGAAGTTCTCCTTTGATACGATCCTGTATAATTGTATTTCCTACTAAAGCCGAAATGAAAAAACCAGTTGCGAATGTTTTTCTACTTTTCGCTTTTCCTATTGTTGTGGAAATGTCTCCTAACCCGAATACTGGAAGTTCATCAATCCATAAACAATAAGGTGGCCTTTCGGCATCAGTTTTTAAGTCCAGCTTCGAGACTTTTATAATGTCCTGCATCTGTTCATCAGATAGCCCAGATTGGCGCATGGATTCAGCCCCATTTAAGGCTTGTGGTGGCATTATTGGTTGCTTCTGTAACTGGACCTCAAGCTGTGTTATATCAGCCCCTAAAGAGGCTACAAAGTTGCTGTCATCTTTCATGGCTCAAGTGTTTTTTAAGGTTAAACTTCTTTGGTGGATATATTCGCAAATCATACCAAAGGGCTTTATGTCCTGTCATGTCGCATTTATCTTTGCCCCAGTAGGATATGTATTTATGTTTAACTAGAAATTCAAGTGAGCTTCTAACTTGTGCCTTTGTATAGATATTTCCCCTATATTCTAGCCTAAACTGGATCATGTTAACAGTGCCTACATCTTTGCAGAATTCCTCATAAACAATCTTATGTCGCTTCAATAAGTAAACTTTACTACTAAGGTTAACCTTCTTATTATAAAGTTTTTGAGTATCTTTGTCTTGTGCCCTACTTTTAGAATTTGCGCCTCTCATCAGTTGGCTCTGGTGGGGGCGTTTTTTATTCTCTTTCATAATTTAGGCCCTTTCCTTTCTACGTGCAGAATTAGCAACGCTTTTAGTTATTTCATTAACACTGTTGTCACTCCCTGACAATTGCTCACTAATCCAGTGATCCAGTTCCTCACGAACAAAAACAATCTTCTTACCGCCCCATCTCTGAAATGGAATTTCCTTATCAGCTGTCTTTTTGTACAGTGTGCTTTTCGAAATGGTTAAGCCTCTTTCATTAATATAAGATAAGCCTTCATCTAAAGAAAAATAATCTTTTTGCTCATCAGCTGGCTCAATTACATTTACTGTCGGAATCATCTCTTTGAGTAATTCCCTTAAATCATTCTTATTTACTAAAATCAAACTTTGCATAATTAAAACATTTTTAAGTTATTAATTATTACAAATTTACCCCCAGTCAAGCCCTTAAATATTAGGCTTTTGTATGGTATTTCAACAAAAAGAAAAAAGACTATTACAGTGAGTAACAGTCTTTTAAATCATTTCGGGTATGGGTTAAATTAGTTTTTGTTTGGGTTTAGTTTGAAAAGTTCATTATCTATTGTCTTATCTATCTCTAAGGTGGCAAAGTTAAGTTGTTCTTTTCCTTTTTTGTATGCTTTTATAACTACGATTAAACCTTCTTTAAATTCAAGATTGTGACTATACCCTGAGCATTTACCTTTATTTATACCTATGCTAATAACTGCATCACTATACCAGTTATCATTCATTACGCCAGGCCTTGTTCCATTTGTAAGACAATATATCAGTGTGATAATTTTCCCTTTATTCCGATCAGTCATTATATCCCCTGAAAAATCAGCCGTTCCAACTCTCCTAAAAAAATCAAGCTCATCAATTCTAAAAATTTGTTCTTTCTTCTGACAAAAATCAAATATTGATTTAAAGAGTAAATATTCAAACTCATATTTTGGTAGCTTATTAATTTGAGGAATTGCATCAGCCCCATTTAAAAGATTATCAATATCATTTACCAGTAAGTGTACATATCCTCTTTTATTCATATACTCATTAATAAGATTTGAAAGAAAGTAAACCGAGAAAGATCCGCCACCTATTACTGGTATGTCGCAAATAAAATTACTGTTTAAAAGATATTTAAAATCTGTTTCGTCTGAGGGGCTCTGGTTGCCATCATTCACTTTTACATAGAATTCTCCAAGCTGTTTATAAATGTGTTTACTGGCAAATGAAAGAAGTGTTTTTCTCGCATTCGTTAACTGCTCATTTGACAGCAGAATTAAATCTGTTTTTGCCCCAAGATATGCTTCCTTAAGATCAATTATTTTAGCTTCATTTAAAGTCATAAACTCCTTTGATTTGTACCCCCTTAAGCTAGCTTTGTCAAATCCGTTATCCAGACAATCTCTCTCTGGAATATATCCCAGTTGGCCCATAAAATAATATCTTTCAGATATAATAT
>DASRMZ010000027.1:0-12141 GCA_035647675.1 Thermoclostridium sp.
CCATTGTAAAAATAGTCAGTACCGTCATACGTAACGGTCTCACCCTTAATTGAATTGTAAATAATACCACCTGATCTGTCGGTAGTAAGTAGTTGAACTTGAGTTAATGATTGTGCATCCATATCATAAGCTGTAGTTGCAAAAAACGGGCTGAACTTTTCACTAAAATCAGCATAGCCTGCAACTAATGGTGTGTCGGTTTGAACTGGCTCAGATGCTTTTGTTGGCTCAGCTTTCTTTGTTGGGACTGCTGGTTTAGCCTTATCAGTAGGTGTCGTAGTTACTTGTGGTTTGTCATCACCTGAAGCTTTCTCCGCTGGAGTACAACCAGCAAAAAACGCCATAATTATTGACATAACCAATAGAAGCACAATAAATTTCTTGTTCTTCATATCCTTCCCCTCCTATGAAATTAAAAAAATTATTTACGAAGCTCATTCACTCATAAGCTTACATACTAAGTACCCTTTTTTTAATGGAGTAAAATGAAATTCTTAGTTTATAGAAAAATTTCACAACCTCAGGGCGTTTATCGAGGCTTGTAATATGTTCATTAATAAACAAATTTTTATTTGTCACTTATAAAAGTGATATCTCTATAGCGCCTCATTACATTAATCTTGTTCTAAATTTATCAAAATACAGGTATTCTGTCAATGTTATTTTCTCTTGGTCTCTCGTGAAGTAACCTTAATGTCAATGTTGATTCCCTTCATGTTTAACCATTTCACCCAAATGTGACTTGGTCATGTTTGTTGTTCAGCGATAATTTAAAGCTGTCTACAAAAAGACCTTTACAGTGAATTTCATAATCTCCAAGAAAACCCGTTATGTTAACTTTTCCATTTTCATCTGTCACATAAGTATTTTCCCCTGTCCACCACTCATCTTTAATGAGCTTGTGCAATTGTTCATAAGAAGGCTTTGCTGAGCCATCTTCACGCAATAAACCTGCAGGTGCACCTAGCCATCCACCGTCGACAAAGTTCCAATATGTTATGGACTCTACCAACGGATGAGCAAACAAAGTCTTGTAGTGCAGCAATATCTCTTCAGCTTGCCTTTCTTCACCTTCCGGCGTCGTAGGCCACGAATCAACAACAAAATCGTTAAGGTCAACAATTTCAGGTGGCATTATCTCCCCTGACACTATCGTGTTTTCTGTAAAATGAATTGGGAGTTTAAACCTAGAAAAACGTTCAAGAATCTCTTGCGTTTTCTCAACTCCCCAATATCCTTGATGCATATGCGATTGTATTCCAATAGCATCAATGGGAATCCCCGCTTCAAGGCAGCCTTCGATTAAAATATCATATGCTTCTGAGGTTTCGAAATCATTTAATAATAAAACAGCATTAGGATTTGCTTTCTTTGTGGCGTGAAAAACCTCGCGAACTAAGCGAATTCTACCTAAATCCTTACAAATCCGTGTTATGCCATTATCATATTTGTTAAAAATAGGCATAATAACAACTTCATTAATTACATCCCACATATCCACTAAACCTTCGAAGGCTGTAACGTCCCTACGTATTCTATTTAATTGCATTTGAAGTATCTCTGTATTAGAATTTTCAAGAAGCCATGGTGCTGTCACTGTATGCCAACAAAGCGGATGTCCTTTTAGCTTGTTCCCTTTTGATATTAACCATTCTGACGCCTTTTTGTATCTATTTGTTTGAGGATTTCCTTCTGTTGGCTCAAACCTTGCCCAATAAAAAGGCAATGTCGAATAATTAAAAACTTCGAAATACTTTTGAAATATTTCTTCAGTTAATTCTTTTTTTGGGCCCTCTAATTCATTATTGACAAGGGGTATTGCTTCAAAAGCAGTACTTCCAAAAAGAAACTGATGTTTTATCTGTTTAATAGTCAATTCACAGTTTGCGGCTGGCTTACCATCTTTTTTTAATATGGTAATTGTTTTTTCTCCAATACGATGTTTGTACAGTTGTTCAACACTATTTTCCATCTAATGTTCCTCCCTCATTTTTTTGTCTAAACAAAAGGTCGTAGAGCGTTTTTGCTCTACCCCCCCCCTAAATTACTTCGTTCCTTTAGGGCTCACCTTTGCTGCTTTTTCAAAAAAGTCAGAGCCTATATGGCAATATCCATTAGGATTTTTATCAAGATATTTTTGATGATATTCCTCCGCAGGATAATAGTTCCTTAGTAAATCTACTTCTATCGCAATGGGCTTTTCGTGTTTCTTTTGAAGCTCATGGATGGCTTGCTTAATCAAAGGCAAATCCATTTCATTTAAATAATATATACCTGTACGGTATTGTACACCTATATCCCCACCCTGTCTATTTACGGATATTGGGTCAATAATCTCTAAATACAAGTTCAATAGCTCTGTCAGCGAAACAGTTTTAGGATTGTATACTACCTTTACCGCCTCTGCGTGGCCAGTATTGTTTATACATACCTGTTCGTATGTTGGATGTTGCGTATTCCCATTTGCATAACCCACTTGAGTTGATTCAACACCTTGAATAAGCGACAGATATTTTTCAACACCCCAAAAACATCCACCTGCTAAATATATTTCTGCTGACATATAATCACCCTTTTTTTAAAAACTTTTGTGGTCACATTTTATTCTTAAATCCATATCTTAAAAGGCATATATAATAAATAATACCCCTAGCGATTTTATTATATGGAATGAGTTTTGCTAATATCAAACATATTTATTTAACATACCCAGTTTATCGCAACTAAAACTCAATTCCTCTCCTACCTTTAACTCCCGTGTCAAATGGATGACGATGCTTGACCATTTCTGTAATGTAATCTGCACTCTTTATAACCCAGTCAATTGGCTTATGTCCTGTAATAACCAACTCAAGCATTTCGGGTTTATCTTTGATGATGCTGGTAAATAGAAACTCATCCAGCATTCCCAACTGATAGGCATCAAGCGCTTCGTCCAATATTAACATATCACATTGCTTGGAAATTACAAGCTCCAGCGCTTGCTTCAAATTTGTATTATGAATTCGTGTGGTCTCTTCTTTTTCTGCTGTTTTCATCTCGTTTGAAAATTTTGTAGTTGCTGCCCCTCTTAATACCGTTATATCAGATAAATGTTTTAGCTGTTTAAGCTCACTTGATTGTGTCTTTTTTAAGAATTGTACGATGACAACTTTCTTACCACATCCACTTGCTCTTAGAGCCATTCCAAGTGCTGCAGTTGTCTTACCTTTTCCATAACCATAATATACATGAATTAAGCCTTTATCTGCCATCACTTTAACCTCTCAAAATATTTGTATTCTACAAAATGTGGCGACTGTTCCCACACATCTGTATCAATAACAATTTCATATCCGTAGCAATTTGGCACATGCCAATCATAATAAGCCCGCTCAGACTTGGCAAACTTAGACATGACAGACATAATTGAGCCACCATGCCCTATTACAGCAACCTTGCTCAATTGGCGCTCAATTGCATCGTGGACTACGAAATCAAACGCCTTTTGAACGCGTTTTTGAAAAGAAGCTTTGTCTTCACCATTAGGGCACTTCCCTTCACAGTTACCATCCACCCACTTCCTATATGCCATATCGCATGCCATTTCATCGGCTGTACGCCCTTCAAAGTCTCCAAAATCCATCTCACGCAAATCCTTAACAATGTGAAGGTTTGCATTTGGAAAGCATATTTTAGCTGTCTGTATTGCACGTTTCATAGGGCTTGCATAGACGTGAGCAATATCTTCTATAACGCCTACAGCCTGCGCCTGCACAATGCCCTGCTCACAAAGGGGCTCATCAGTGTGCCCTATGTATCTTCTTTGCATATTACCCTTTGTCATTCCATGCCTAAGCAACAACACAATGGGATGATTTTTTTGTGTTGGTTTATGTTCCATTACAGTATAGTTGAACTTCTCACCTCCATAAATAAGGGGATGGTTCTTTAATCCACAATAATTAATGTCTTTTTAACCCTTTATTACTATAGGAATGCCACAGACAATGCGCACAACTCGCTCCGCAGCCTGTGCTAAGCGATTGCAAAGCCTGCCTGTGGCTTCACGTGCCACTCTGTCCGCACGTTCTACAGGTATAATTCCACTTCCAACTTCATTACATATCACAACACTTTTTTTCAAAAGCTCCTCATACAGTTCATCGCTGCCTGTCGGATCTGCAAAAACCATATCTTGTAGATTATTCAGCACAGATTTCTCATCCAGTACTGCATCAGCAATATCAAAATCAGAGAACCCTAACGATTTAACATAATGGGTTTTACCTGAAGCAACTGCACCTATTACCAATATCATAAAATCACCACCTTTTTATGAAAATCAAAGCAACCAAAGCCATCAGTTCGGCAAATTGTAGCCAATATCCTGAAATATCTCCACTCATACCACCAAATTGCTTTTGTGACATATAGTGAATGTATATGGCACATATGACTGTAGCCATAGTTATAGCGATACCCACTAACCCCCCAATAAATATCAATGCTGCTACACACAGCACAAATATACAGCAAAGAACAATTGTCACTTTTCTCTTGTCTGAGGCGCTACTTGTAGTATAAAACAAGCCCTGTGTGCTAATGGAGGGAAAATGCAAAACACCAAATCCAACCATTGAACGAGTCATAATGTGTACTATAGCTAGCATCCATAGAGTTTGTGCTTCTCGTGGGAGCTCAGTACAAAGCGCAAAATAAATAAGTAGGTAGGCACAGACAACTATTACGGCAAAAGCCCCTGCATGTGGGTCTTTTAATATCTTACGTTTTTTTTCTGGTTCTGCATGACTGGCAAGTGCGTCAACGGTATCACATAATCCATCAAGATGAATACCACCTGTTATTGCAATGGGTATAAACGTCAGTCCTGCAGCAAAGAGAATGTTTCCAAAAGCCAGCGCATTGCAAATCCACAACCAACCCCATAAAAACAGACCAATGACCATCCCTACAAAAGGAAATGCACACAGCATATATTGCATATTTGTCTTAGTCCACTCAACACGTGGCATAGGGATTTTAGAAAACAGAGCAAATGCAATAACAATAGAACGTAAAATATTCATAGCAAGCTTCCTTTCAATACAAGGGGTATTCCACATACCAGCTCATAAACACAGTCAAAGCTCTCAGCTAGTGCAATGTTAAGTCTGCCAAGGGTTTTTATGTATTCTTGTGTCCCCTTATCATATTTCACACCATCGCTACCCACATCATTGGTTACAACAATAATATTATCGCACTGGGCTGCAACAGACTCAACGCCAGATAGAATTTTGTCATGAACATCAATAATATTGCCGTAACAGTCAAACATCTCATTTGCAGTTAAATTGCACATACATTCTAGTAAAACTGTACTGTGCTGCGGTATACGAATCCTATGGATATCCCTATCACATTCTTTTGTAATAAAGTTCTTGCTCTTGCGCATTTGCCGGTGTTGCTCTACCTTTTTTTGACCCTCTTCACCAAACACCCTCATTGTGGCAATATAATAACGGGGTAGTGAAAAGCGCATGGCTAGCTCTTCAGCGTATGTGCTTTTTCCACAGGCTGAACCTCCGGTTAATAATATCCGCATACATCTCACCTACATTCCAATATCTTTGTACGTCATAAGGTCGTGATAAACTGAAATCGCCATATCAATAAGCGGCAAAGCTGCCACTGCACCAGTTCCTTCACCAAGACGCATGTTCGCATGAATGATGGGGGATATCTCCAGTTCATCCAGCACTACTTTACTTGCAGGTTCGGCAGAGACATGGCTGGCTATCATATAGTCTCGGGCTTTAGGGCATAACCTTGCAGCTACAAGTGCAGATACTGCACTTATAAACCCATCAATGATGACAGGGATACCATAAATAGCTCCGCCCAGAAATACACCGCAAAGTCCTGCAATATCAAACCCACCAAGCTTATGTAGTACATCAAAAGCATCAGTTTCATCGGGCTTGTTTACTATGATAGCACGCTTTATCGCATCAATTTTTCTTGCAAGTCCCTCATCCGACAATCCTGCACCACGACCTGTTACATTTTCAACACTTAAACCCAAAAGCATTGATGCAACTGCACTGGAAGTAGTGGTATTTCCAATGCCCATCTCACCTGTAGCTAATATCTTATATCCTTTCGCTTTACAATCCTCTACAAGATCTATACCCTTTTGTATAGCCTGTTCTGCTTGCCCCTTTGTCATAGCAGGACCCATTGTCATATCCTTTGTGCCATTTGCAATATGCAGATCAAGAATACCTTTTTCGCTTATACGTGTAAACATGCCAATATCGACAGCAATTATATCTGCATTCGCATTCTTAGCCATAATGCATACAGAGGAACGTCTTTGGGCTATAAAACCAGCCATCACCGCAGTAATTTCACCGGGGGTTTGAGCAACACCCTGAGCAAGTACTCCATTATCGGCACACATCACAATGGCTGCTCTTTTGTCCAGTCGCACATCAGAACTTGAAGCAATACCCGCAAGCTTCACAAGTATATTTTCAAAAACTCCTAAGCTCCCAACTGGTTTTGCAATATCGTCCCATCGTGCCATCGCTTTATTCATTGCTATTTTATCAAGGTTTTTTACGTTTTTGATTTGTTCTGTAAAAGTCATTTTTCAAGTCCTCTCTCTTCTTGAGCATTTTACAATGCTGCTATTTAGGTTACTATTCATCCTATTAATATTTTTAGATATCGCTATACAATATGTTGTGGGTGGGTGTGAAAGCTTTTTCTTATTTCCATTGTTCTAACTTACTTCTCATCCAAGAATAAACGTCCATGGCATACACTTCATTAAGGTTTTGGGCAGACAGTACCTCATCAATCTGTCCTAGTGCCTTTACCTTTCCCCTATCGAGCAGTAGCGCTTGTTTTCCATGTGCCTTTGCAAGACTTAAGTCATGTACAACTGATACAACTGCCCTTCCAGGAGATTTTAGCCACTGCTGTATCAGTGCAAATGTCTGTTTCTGATACATAAGATCTAGGTGGTTTGTTGGTTCATCCAATATAAGCAGCCTCGGGTTTTGAGCTAATAGCTGAGCTAAAAATACACGCTGTAATTCGCCTCCTGAAAGTGTCAAAACAGACTGATTTAGCAGCGGAGCAAGCCCCGTCATTTCAATAGCCTCTTCAATATGTTGCCCATCCTCATCGTTTTGCCTAGAGAATATTCCAGGAGCATAGGCATAGCGCCCTAATCGAATAACCTCCCGAACTGTGAATGAAAAGTTAGTATAATTGTTTTGTGCTAAAGTTCCAAACATTCTTGCTCGCTCAAAGGGTTTATACTTCTTAATATCTTTTTTGTCAAAATACACTTCACCCGTATATGGCACGCCCTGTGAAATAGCATTGATGATAGTACTTTTGCCTGCGCCATTAGGTCCTACAATCATCAACCATTGCCCTTCGTTGACAGCAAAATTCACGTCATCGACAATGCTTAGGTTTCCGTACTGTACTGTCAAGTTCTTTACTTCAAGCATGGCTTTTCCTCCTTGAAGTATAAAATATATAGACAAATAGTATTGCACCAATGAAGGACGTAACTACACCAATGGGTAGCTCTAGTGGGTTGAGCAATACTCGTGCAATTAAATCTGCTAACATCAGAAAGGTTGCTCCAGCAAATAGCGAGGCAGGAAGAAGTCTTTTGTGATTTGGCCCAGTAATCATACGCACCATATGTGGTGTCACCAATCCCACGAAACCAATTGTTCCCCCAATTGATACGCACACACCTATGAGCCCCGAAACGCTGATCATGATAACAAGTTTGACTCTCTTAACATTCACGCCTATGTGTCGAGCATTGTCCTCGCCAATAGCAAAGGCATTTAATTCACGTGCATTTAGAACAATCACTCCACCAAAGGTGAGCAAAGCTATTGAAAGAACCAATGCATTGTCAAAGCTACTGCCAGCTAAGCTTCCCATTGTCCAAAATGTAATGTGCTTAACCTTGTCCGATGCAAATGTGATAATGAGTGACAAAATGCTGGAAACAAACATGGAATAGATCACACCGATGAGAATAATGGTATTAGTTGCTAACGAAAAGTCCATTTTATAGGCAAGGGTAAGAATCACAATAAGTGAAATAAATGCAAATGCTATGGCCATAATCATAGTACCTGCGAAAGGAAGCGATGGCATTGTAATGCCGAGTACAATGGCAATGACTGCTCCCAGTGACGCACCAGATGACACGCCAAGTGTTGAACCATCAGCCAAGGGGTTTCGCAGCAAGCCCTGCATTGCCCCGCCGCAAAGTGACAGCGATGCGCCAGTTAGAGCAACGCAAACAACACGGGGTAATCGAACCGATAGGATGATGGAAGGTGATACTACAACCTCTGGAATGGGTATATCAAAAATAGTGTTCCATATAATGGTTAACGTGTCTCTTATCGGAACACTGACGCTACCTATAGATACGCAAAGCGCAAAAGTAAAAAACGTAATCCCTGCAAATATAGCATATTCATAAAGTTGGAAACCTTCTTCTTTTTTACGCACTTAATTCCTCCAATTCAATGCTACTGTTAGCTTATTTAGCCCCCAGCTCATCAGAGTCATAAACGAAATCGTATAGTATTTTTGCACCATCAGCAAGCCGTGGTATGGGCCGGGAAAGCTCATTGTTTTGAAAATTTAATATTGCACCATTTTTAACTGCAGTAACACTTTCCCAGCCTGCTCGGTTCATAATCTCGTCTTCAGGTCTTGGACCTTCGCCAAAGTACATTGTGATTGTTACAATATAGTCCGGGTTCCGCTCAATAACCTGTTCTTCAGAAATTGCTCCCCATCCGTTTATATCATCAAAACAGTTTTTCAAACCTAATATTTCAGCAATCTCATTCATAAAAGTACCCCTTCCTGCCGTCCATAGTCCGTATTCAAGTGGAGATACTTCAAAATATATAGTTTTTTCTTCTTTGCCCACACTCTTTAATGCTACTTCAGAAAACGCTTCTTTCATAGAATTTATTATAGTTTCCGCCTCTGTTTTTTTGTCCATTAAAGTGCCTATCATGGAAATGGCAGTATACACTCCCTCAATATCAGTCTCCTTGGAAACCACAACTTTAATTCCAGCAGCTTCAAGTGCTGCAACCTGTTCTTCTGTCTGGTCCATAGTGCTCATAAGTAGCACCTGTGGATTTAAATTAATGATTTGTTCGATATTTGTATTAGCCCCCGACTGTACTACAGGTACATCAAAAACATCCTGTGGGTAATCACAGTATTCACCACGGCCTACAAGAGTTTCTCCCGCACCAATGGCATAGAGAATCTCGCAATCGGAAGGAAACAGAGCAATCACCTGCGTAGCTGGCTCATCCAATTTAATTTCACGTCCAGCCATGTCGGTTACTATGATGGCATTATCCTTTATTTCTGGAGTGGTTTCTAATGTGGGTTTTGGAGTTGTTTGAGTGGTCTGAGCTTTATCAGACGTACCTTTGTGTGCAATTTCATTCGTTGTTGCACACCCTGTAAGAATAGCTGCCAGCATAAGGGCACATAGCAGCAACAATGCGATAATACGTTTGTTTTTCATAACAAAAAAGCCCCCTTCGAATATTTTAAATGAATACATGGAAGGAGCAATAAAAATGCCCCCAAAATAGGGAGCAATAATAATCATACATATAGACCATACATTAAAATAGCTTGCCCGCCCCCCAAGTGGAATAATATGTAAACAGGTCTCCCGGCTTAGCTTCATCCTACTGAGCACCTTCCCGCATATTGCAGTGGCTAATTGCTCATTCGTCAGCTTCACGGTTATTGGGATAGCTCGGAAATCTCATCCAAATTCCCTCAGTGCTTTAACGCACCGGCACTTTTGTGCAAATACACATGCTATATATTCATTTGTAGTTCTATCTTACATTAATATTTTCTACTTTTCAAGATGGCATGCATTAATTATTTTATGTCACTCTGATTTACACTTCAACGCAAGAGTTATAGCAGTGCACTAACGGAAACGACACTTCATTTGTAAGAGCTGTATCTCTCTGGTTACCTGTGAACTGTAACGCTAAAAGCCTTTAACTTTAAGTGAAAATGTAAACCACTTGACTGAAAATGATACCTGGATTAAAATAATAAATATATTGAAGAAAGGGTAAGGTCTTTAGCGATGAGAATTGACTAATTCAGCAAATCATAAGATTTATAGGCAATGTTGTATTTATTTCTGAATGCAGCTTTGACTTTATTTGCCTGTATACAGATCATACGGGTATCTGTGCTGGATTGGCGATTATCACAATATTTGAACCGTGCAATGTGTTACTTCACTGTATGGTGTATTTATTCGTTAATCTTTCCGGCACATTTGTGAAAGGAGAGATTTTTTATTCTTATTTTAGAGGCTTACCAAATTAAAAAATATTACAGTGACAGGCTGATTTTAAGCTTTGATAATCTTAAAGTATATTCTGGTGACAAAATTGGTATTGTTGGTCTTAATGGTTCGGGTAAAACAACCATGCTAAATATTTTAGCCGGCGAACTAGAGCCAGATGAGGGGTATGTCAGGAGAATGTGCGATATAGCATATATCCGTCAGTTCTCCGTTGAAAGTATAGAAGCTAATGAAAGAGCCCTTAGAGAATTTAACCTTGCAGAAATAAAAGGACAGGAAAACTACAGTGGCGGTGAAAAAACGAGGATCAAAATAGCCAATGCCTTTAGTAGCGAAAACATAATGATTTTTGCTGATGAACCAACTACCAATCTTGATATTCGTGGTGTTGATTTGTTGTCAAAAAAACTATCTGAGGTGGAATCATTTTTTCTGATAAGTCACGACAGAGGCTTATTAGATGGTTTGTGCAACAAAATTATAGAGGTTAGAAATGGCGAAGTTAAAGAGTATCAGGGCAATTATTCTTTTTTCCAAGCTCAACGTGATCTTGAGCAGAAAAACGCAATGAGCGAATATGAAAACTATATTTCTGAAAAAAACAAACTTGAAGCTGCCATAGAAAACAGATCCCGCAAATCAAAATCCATGAGAAAGACTCCCAAAAGAATGGGTAATTCTGAAGCAAGGCTTCATCGCAGAGCTGCTACTGAAAAACAGGAAAAAATCAATAATACGGTTAACAGCCTGAAAACACGCCTAGAAAAGCTTGAAAAGAAAGAAAAACCAGCAGAAAGTTCACAAATTAAGTTAGATTTTTCATTGACCAATCCTCCGGAAAACAAAATAATTATTTCTGCCAACAGGCTCTCCTTCAGCTATGGTAGCAAGATAATCTTTGAGGATTCAGCGTTTAATATCCCCAATCATTCAAAAACAGCTTTGTGGGGAGAGAATGGAACTGGAAAAACAACACTTCTGAATCTGATTTACAGTCAGTCCGACAAAAACATTAGAATTGTACCAAAAGCAAATATTGGTTTTTTTCAGCAAGCTTTTGAAAATTTAGATTATGACAAATCAGTTCTGGAAAACGTCATGCTAAACAGTGTACAATCGCAGACTATAGCAAGAACAATTCTTGCTAGACTATTGATTGCCGGAGATGATGTCTACAAAAAAGTAGATGTGCTAAGTGGCGGTGAAAAAATTAAGGTCTCTTTTGCCAAGCTTTTTGTATCTAATGCAAATGTGTTGCTTTTGGATGAGCCTACAAATTACCTGGATATGTCTTCTATTGAAGCACTTGAAAATGTCCTGCGGGATTATGAGGGGACAGTCTTGTTTGTATCCCATGACAGTACTTTTGTCAATTCAATTGCAGACCGACTACTAATATTCGAAAACAAACGCATAACAACCTTCGAGGGTACTTTGCATGAATATCAAAAAACAAAGGAAGAGAACAAGGATAGCGTTCAAAGCAATTTAAAACGTATGGCTTTGCAAATGAGGGTGGCTCAGGTTGTATCCCAGCTAAGTGATCCTAAAGCAGACAAAGCCTCTCTTGAGGCTGAGTATCAAAGTCTTTTAGAGCAATTGAGGTCATAGCAAATACTTATAATTTCAAAATAAATGGCTTCTCCAAGCATAATGCGTTTTTTATATCAATAAAATCAACCCCATAATGTCTTAATAACCTGCAATCGGTGCATGTTAAACTATGTTGGTAC
>DASRMZ010000028.1:0-6269 GCA_035647675.1 Thermoclostridium sp.
TTCTATTGCTGCTACTTTAGGTGTAAGCGTGTATCCCTTTGCAATGGGTGTAATAATTGCCTCCTCAATTTCTATTTCTACGCCCATTGCGACTTCTCCAATGACACTGGTTGTGGGTATGGGCGGCTATAAGTTTATGGATTATGTTAAGGTTGGTGGGTTATTAAATCTTGTGATGCTTATCGTTTCAATCGTATTAATTCCTGTAATATGGCCGTTCTAGCTTGCTTCAATCAGTAAGAGCAAATCTAGATTTTTATATTGCTCTCAGAATCATTAGGTGGGGTTAGGAGGAAGCGTTGGCCTCTTAGCCCCAATTTATTGGGGAAAAAAGGGATTTTACTCTTGAATAGAAATACGGGCAGCTCTCAAAGTGTAAAGAAAAATTTTGTAGTTGATTTTCATGCAATCTAGTAAATACATTTTAGGCATGTCGTTATGCCGTAAACGTATAACAGCGTGGAGATTAATACCATAAAATGTTAATAATGCAGACCATTTAAATATTATGAAACGGAAGGTCTATTATGGATTACTCATTAAATACAGTTGATGCAGTGGTTGTTGGTGGCGGAATAATGGGTTGCGCAACTGCGTATTATCTTACCCAAGCAGGCATTAACAACGTTGCCTTACTAGAAAGAGACGTTCTTGTGAGTGGTTCTACAGGGCGTTGCGCAGGCGGTTTTAGACAGCAGTTCCCCACTATCCCGGAATGCCAGCTTGCCAAAGAGAGTGTTGATATGATTAAGGCTCTCAATGATGAATTGGACAAGGATTTCGAATATAACGAGGGTGGATATTTAGTACTATCTTATACTGAGGATCATGCAAAAAATGCAAAAGAAAAAATTGCCATGCAAAACAAATTAGGAATAGATGTCAGGTGGCTGGAAACTAATGAAATTGCTGATGTAGCTCCTTGGCTAAATATAGATGAGGGCTTTATTGGCGCTGCTTTTTGTCCCACAGACGGTCTCTTAAATCCTTTTAGCTTTACATATGCGTATGCAGAAGCATTTCAAAAAAACGGCGGCTCGATTTTCCAACATACTAATGTAACGGGAATTGAAATAAATAATTATTCAAACTATGTTGTTAAAACATCACAGGGCAATTTTCATACGGATCTGTTATTTAACTGTACCGGTGCTTATTCCGGTGCGTTTGGTGATATGTTAGGACACAAAATCCCGGTCATTCCTTTAGCCAGAGAAAAAATTGTAACTGAACCGGTAAAATTTTTTCAACCATTTTTATGTAATTCACCTTTACATACTTTGCATTTTAGCCAAACTAAAAATGGAAATTTTCTTATGAGTTGTGCAGATTTGAGCATAAAGCAGAGGAAAGATTTAAAGAATACTTGGAGATTTACCCAGCAAACCGCCAATTCGGTAAGACGCCTGGTACCTGCACTTGGGAAAGTAAAAATTTTACGTCAATGGTCAGGGTTCTACGAAACTACTGCTGACGGTGAGCCCTTTATCGGCGGAATTGATGGCTTGGAAGGTTTTGCACAAGCCGTTGGTTTCAATGGACATGGAATGATGTTGGCTCCAGGCGCTTGTAAGGCAATAGTTGATTATGCTTTAGGTGATGATGTCCCGGAGTGGTTTGATACATTTGAGATGAAAAGAATATATAATGCTGCTCAAGTTTGACAAATATCAATAAAAAATGGAGGTTACTAATATGAACAAAATTACAGGAATTGAAGTTTATCCTTTGCAGGCAAAATTTAAAAAACCATTCAGTTTTTCAGGTGGAATCACGAGGGTAAGTTCAAACAATATTATTATTAAGATCACTACTTCAGAGGGTATAGTAGGTATCGGTGAAGCATGCCCGGTTCCAGGGATGTCCGGTGAGACGGATGTATCTATTTGTAAAGTAATAAAACAGTATTTTGAACCTGCGCTTATAGGTAAGGATCCACTTGATTTTGCAGTATTAACCCACCAACTTGAAAAACTTGTGGGCAAAAATGTTGTTGCAAAAGCCGGGGTAAATATTGCCTTGTACGACTTAGTGGGCAAAATGCTAAATGTGCCAATTTATACATTACTTGGTGGAAAATTTAGAGATTATATTGACATCAACGGTTCGGTAGGAATGGGTACTGCCGCAGAAATGATTGCGACAGCTGAAGAGCAAATGGCCGAATCCGGCGTCAAATATCTTAAGTTATACTGCGGTCGAGATGACATCGATACCGATGTGAAAAAACTTAAAGAAATTGTAAAAGGTATTGGCGGCAGAGCAGAAGTATTTCTGGATGTAAATCAGCAATGGACTACAAAAGAAGCAATCAGGGCAATAAGAATGCTTGAAGAGGACATAAACATTGTTCTGATCGAACAGCCTACACCTAGCTGGGATTTAGAGGGTTTACGTTTTGTCACAGAATCAGTAAATACTCCGATTGCAGCTGATGAAGCAGTGTTTTCGATACAAGATATTTCGCTGTTGGCACTTAACAGAGCCTGCGATCTGATAACTGTATACGCTCAAAAACCAGGTGGAATTTTGAGAGGGCATGAAGCTATTAAATTATCTAATGCAATGGGACTTGACTGTTTCATGGGCAGCTATATTGAATTAGGGATTGGAACAGCAGCCACTGCTCATTTAGCAGCGTCAATTCCTGTATTGAAATACCCTTGCTATATGTATGGTCAGTTCAAATACGAACATGATGTTATCCAGGAGCCATTTGATATTAAAAACGGAAAATTTAAAGTCCCTGATGGCCCAGGACTAGGAGTAGAGCTTGATGAAGAAAAGTTAGAATATATGAAGGCTGAATAATTTTCGGAAGGAGATGTTCTTAATGAGAATAAAGGATCATCCAATATTAGATTTTGAAAGAAACGAGAAAATCACCTTTACTTACAATGGGCAAAGCATTGAGGCCTACGCAAATGAATCAATAGCTGCTGCCCTTCACGCCTCGGGGATCAGAGTATTTGGTCATGGTGTGAAACTGCACCAGCCTCGTGGACTGTTTTGCGCAATTGGAAATTGTTCATCTTGCTTTATGACAGTTGATGGTGTTCCTAACGTAAGGATTTGTACTACCTATCCGGAAGAAGGAATGGTAGTAGAAGAACAAGTGGGTAGGGGGGTAGCATGGAGTGATTAATCCTGGAATTAATAATGCTGAAATACTGATTATTGGCGGTGGCCCTGCAGGCTTATGTGCTGCGAAAGCTGCAGCGGAATTGGGAGCCCATGTCATTATTTGTGAGAGAGATCGCTTTTTGGGTGGGCAACTCGTAAAGCAAACACATAAATTTTTCGGCTCTGAAAAACAATCTGCGGGTAAACGTGGAATATGGATTGGTGAAAACCTGACTAAAGAAATCGAAGAGAATGAAAATATTGTAGTTTTAAAGAATGCAGCCGTTGTTGGATACTATGAGGATGGCGTAGTTGGTGTTATGCAAAATAATACTTTTATAAAAATCAAGCCTGAAAAGACAATTATCGCAACGGGAGCAGCAGAGAAATTTTTGGTATTCCCCGGAAACAGCTTGCCGGGAGTCTATGGAGCGGGTGCAGTACAGACTCTGATGAATGTATCAGGTGTGAAGCCGGCAAATCGAGTACTTATGGTGGGATCTGGAAATATAGGCTTAATCGTAGCTTATCAATTAAAACAAGCCGGGGTTGAGATTGCTGCTGTTGTTGAAGCTGCTCCACAGGTAGGCGGATTTTTGGTTCACGCTTCTAAAATTCGACGTGGAGGCATCCCTGTTTTAACTCGCCATACAATTGTTAAAGCTTACGGAAAAGATCAAGTAGAAGGTGCAGTCATTTGTAAATTGGACGAGACAGGGAATCCTATACCCGGAACAGAGCAAGATATAGAATGTGACGTCATTTGTCTAGCTGTTGGCTTAACCCCATTGACAGAAATATGTGCGCAGGCAGAGTGTGATCTGAAATATATCAAAGAATTATCCGGGCATGTTCCTATTGTAGATGAAAATCTGCAAACTACAACGAATGGAGTATATGTAGCTGGGGATATAACGGGTGTTGAGGAAGCATCATCTGCAATGGTCGAGGGAAGGCTGGCTGGCTATGCGGCAGCTGAAAGCCTCAACTATGGACTGGAAAAAGCGCCTGCGTTAAAAGAAGAAGCAAGAGAAGAACTAAGGGAACTCCGAGCTGGACCGATGGGCCTGACAATCCTTAAGGGTATGGAAAAATTAAATGCAGAAGGAGGGCATGTTCATGCTAATCTCAACAGGTATTCCGAGTAAAGAAGATATTGAGAAAATAATGCCGCCTGCTGAAAGATTATCTAAAGGTTCAGTAGTGATGATTGAGTGTTTTCAAGAAATTGCTTGTAATCCATGTGTTGCGGCATGTAAGTTTGGAGCGATTACAATGGAAAAGGACATGAACTCCTTGCCTGAAGTAGACTTTGATAAGTGTACCGGCTGTAATGTTTGCTTGTTCAAGTGTCCCGGGCTTGCAATTTTCATTATTGATCAGACCTTCAGCGATGAGTTCTCCTTAGTTAAAATTCCGTTTGAATATAGACCTCTTCCTAAAGTAGGCCAATATGCTTGTGGCCTTGATAGAGAGGGCAAAGAAAGAGGTTGGTTTAAAGTTAATAGAGTTACCTCTGGCGGTAAGAGAAATATGACCTATATGATAAGTTTAGAAGTACCGCATGATTTATCTATGGAAATCAGAAATATTCAAGAGGGGGCGTATAGAGATGCCTAACGACAGTAAAGCGATTGTTTGTCTTTGTGAGGAAATATCTATCGATGAGATTAAACAATGCATTGCAGATGGTTGTAGAACTATTAATGAGATTAAATACAAAATTAGAGCAGGAATGGGTCCGTGTCAAGGTCGTACTTGTAGAATGCTTATAGCTCAGGAGATTTGCAAAGCTTATAACGTGCCGCTCGAAGAAGTGCTCATGCCCGCCTATAGAGTTCCTGCAGAACCGATAAGTATTGACGCTTTAGCCGATGCCTGTATTAATGATCGCTCAGTTTAGTATAATGGCATAAATTCATTACACACAAGTGGAAGTAACAAAATTATCATCATTGCCGCCTGATCATAGAACTCTCCCAGCTTAAGCAAGTATGCTGGGAGAGTTGCTTGTTATGTAAGCGAAATCTGATTAACTTCAATTGTTTGCGAAGTTTGTTGAGTGGAGTAAAAAAGCTTCACTTCGATGTGGGGCAGGCCACCAAAAAGTTTCACAAAAAAACAGCGGACAGAAGTTCGCTGTTTTTTGTACTTAACAATTTTGTTAGCTGCTGCAAATTTATCAATGTCTGACTTAATCTTCTCTTTTATATAAAATGTACGGTACATCATTTTTCGCCCCAACTGATGAAAAAGATTCCACTGTACCGCTAGGGGTAACGTAATAATAAGTAAAAATACTGTCCTGTCTGCGATCCGCTCCCTCTTCAGAACTTTTAGCTACCATAATCGAGACGGATGCATAACCTTGGTTTTTCAGATTGCAAGTTTTTGCACTTTATTTGCACGGTGTCTAATTGGGCTGTAATGCAAGTAACTCATGTTACTTCATATAGAGCTTCAGTTATAGGATAATCGTTAAAAGTATCAGGCAGTGTCAGGCCAATGATAAACATTTTATGATCATAAAATGTTTTCGCAGACAGTAAATGGATGAAATTGTTTTATTTAGGTGCAGATAGAATAAAACTATTTTTATAAAAAATAACTCTAAAGGAGAACTACAGGATGAAACTTGAAGGAAAAGTAGCAGTTGTAACAGGAGCTGCCTCGGGCATGGGGAGGGCTATCGCAAAAAGGTACGCAGAAGAGGGAGCGAAAGTAGTCGTATCGGATCTGAATCTCGATGGCGCAAAAGAAACAGTCTCTGAGATTGAAGCTGCCGGCGGTACTGCGTTTGCTATAAAAACTAATGTCGCTAAAGAAGAAGACATCCAGGCAATGATTGACTCTGCTGTCGAGGCTTATGGCACGGTCGATATCTTGGTAAACAATGCGGGGATTATGGACAATATGGAGCCTGCAGGAGAAATTACAGATGAACAGTGGCAGAGAGTCTTTGCCGTTAATACAGATTCAGTCATGAGATCTACCAGAAAAGTGCTGCCGATATTCTTGGAAAAGGGTGCCGGTGTAATAATCAATGTAGCTTCAGTAGGAGGTCTCTACGGTAAAGTAGCCGGAGGCGCCTATACCGCCAGTAAGCACGCTGTTATCGGTTTCTCTAAGAGTACCGGCTATATGTA
>DASRMZ010000029.1:0-2023 GCA_035647675.1 Thermoclostridium sp.
CTTGGCCATTCCCCATACGTTGACCCCATCTGTGGCCTTCTAACACATAAGGCGCCATACTCATATTCTCCGTACCACCTGCTACGACAATGTCATTATCGCCAGCTAAAATACTTTGTGCTGCTAAGACAACGGACTTCAATCCTGATCCACAAACTTTGTTAATCGTAAATGCAGGTACAGACTCTGGTATCCCTGCCGCTATTGAAACTTGTCTGGCAACGTTTTGTCCTTGCCCCGCTCCAAGCACATTTCCTAAAATGACTTCATCAACTACATTCGCATCTAAGTTGGCATCTGCTAACGCTCCACGTACAGCCACTTGCCCTAATTCAACCGGTGAAATATTTTTAAAAGCTCCTCCAAATTTTCCAACTGCCGTTCTTTTTGCTGATACGATGACTACTTCTGTCATGAAATCTTCCTTTCGATTCAAAATACTGCTCGTATTATCTTCGCTTTGATTCGATAACTAATCCGTTCGTAATAAAAGCGCTTTCTTTACACTAATAATAGTACACATTTCAAGTTAATTATAATAACCTTTGCTAATGCTTTCGATTAGATGAACAGATGTCACTTTTAATCTTGATTGGTGCAACAATTTTGGACATACTCGAGTGGTGCAACACCAAATATAGTTACGATTGTTGTTGTCGCCTGTCCAAAGCACGTAATCATATGATATTTGGTTCCTTGTTAAGATATTTTAAATTTACAATTGGTGAAACGAAATAGATGGTGTCATCGCTCGTGTCGGTCCTACTTTGTGCCTAACAGATGCAAAAAAAGAGCGTTTCATTCGTCTAATTGTTCGAGCAGCTCAAGAAGCTTCTGAACGATTAGGATATGACGGTTAATTCTCTGTATACTTTAAAGAAGGATCTCGTTTAGCCAAAACTTTAAATCCTAACCATTGTCAGTATAAAATAAATCCCCTATCCATTAATTTGGTAGGGGATTTTTGGCTAAATCTTAGGTAGAACAGCCGGATATTCATCTATTTTAAAATAGATGTATATAAATTAAAAAGCAGTCATCTATTTTAGAATAAGTGAATATAAATTATAATCCATTCATCTATTTCAGAATAAGTGAATATAAATTACAGAAAATGAACCAAGTCGTGAATAGATGAATATAAACGAAAAAATGTCTCGTTCTCAAGTAAAATGAGATCGAGACATTATGTTTAAGTTTATTTTACACTGCGCAGCAAACGAAGTCCGTTTAAAATAACAACTATCGTACTTCCTTCATGTACAATCACACTCAAGGTCATATCCGTTAAGCCGAGTAAGCTAACCGTTACTAAGAATAAAACGACCCACATTGAAAATAGAATGTTCTGCAAGATGATTTTATTCATTTTTACCGCATGTTTATGCGCGTTGACTAATTTGGTCAAGTCATTTTGCATAAGCGCTAAGTCAGATACCTCTACCGCTACATCGGTTCCTTGGCCCATCGCGATTCCAACATCCGCTTTGACCAATGCCGGCGCATCATTAACACCATCACCAACCATAGCAACAACACCATATTTTGCTTGCTGCTGTTCTATAATCTTAGATTTGTCTTCTGGCATCACATCCGCGATGACTTCGTCAATACCTAACTCTTTTGCTACAGCTTTACCGGTCATTTCAGAATCACCTGTGATTAAAGTCGTATGAATGCCCAGACGTTTGAAATACTCGATTGTGCTTTTTGCAGCTGTGTTTGGAATATCCATCAATCCAATTAGACCTACTACTTCTTCATCCTCAGCCACATAGACAACCGTGTTACCTTCAGCTGCCCACTCTTCATTTAATTGCGCGAACGTGGTTGATACATTTTTAAAAGAAGTTGGTTTTCCAATTCGATACTCTCTTCCATTGTAGTTCCCCATTAGCCCTTTACCGATTTGGTTCGTTACTTCTATAGAAAGAACTTCTTTCGATTCGAAGCCTTCTAAAATAGCATTCGCTAATGGATGATTGGCTTCCTTCTCAAGCGCAACAACAATATCAATCATCTT
>DASRMZ010000030.1:0-4998 GCA_035647675.1 Thermoclostridium sp.
GGATTTTGCAGAACTTTTAAAGGTTATCCTAAATTGACAGAGCAGTTAAAGGCCTTGGGATATCCTAAGGATATGGGGGCCATTTCTGTACTGTCTGAAATTTTAAATGATGCTTTATCAAAAAGTGAAGAATCACTTTACCTTATTGTTGATGACTTGCATTTACTAGGAGAAAATATATTGACACCAATCTTTCTATTCCTTTCTCGAAGTCTGCCGGAAAATGTACATTTAGTTCTTTTGTCCAGAAATCAAATATTTAATGAAGAAGAAAGAATGCGTTTAGGCAATCTTTTATGTGAAATAGGGATAGAAGACTTACGTTTAGAAAATCAAGAAGTAGTTCTTTATGCTAAACATTGTCAACTGGATGTAAAAACTAATGAACTGATGGCTTTAGCAGAATTTAGTGAGGGTTGGATTTCTATGATATATTTGAATTTCAAGTCTTACATACAAAGTGGGCAGTGGCTTTCAAATTCTTCAGATATATTTACGCTGATTGATCAAGTTTTATTAGAACCTTTACCGGAACAACATAAGGAGTTTTTAATTCTCATTGGGATGGCCGATGAATTCACAGCTAAACAGGCATCCTACCTGTGGCAAAAGGATAATGCAAAAGAATTGATAGATACCCTTTCAAAAAACAATGCTTTTATTACAAGAAATGAAAGTGGCATTTATAGGTATCATCATATGCTTCTACAATGTACAAGACAGAAATTTGCCGAAAAACCGAAAGATTATCAGTTGGAAAGCTATCATAGGCTTGGTCAATGGTTTTTTGAGCAGGAGGAATATATCAGTGCCTATTATGCCTTTGGAAAAGCCCAGGATTGGGAAAGTATACTTATTATCCTAGAAAAAGATAAGGCAAAAAGTCTGAACTCTGAACACAAAGAAGATTTTTTTAGCTGGCTAAGAAATTGTCCCGAAGAAATTTTAGAGAAACACCCCTATGCCCTTGTTGCATGTATGCTCAAAAGTTTTTCTTTTCATAACATTCCTGAAATTAAACGCATGAAGGGCCTATTGCTTAGGTCTCTTAAGGAAGATAAATTATTGACACAACAGGAGATAGACAATCTTCTTGGGGATGCAGAGGTTTCAGAAAGCTTTTTAGCCTATAATAATATCTCTGCTATGAGCGAATATCATCGACGAGCATGCTCTCTCCTAAATCGGACATCCCTAAGTGTTGACCCTAAAGGGTCATGGACATTTTCTGCCCCATCTGTTTTGATGATGTACCATAGGACAGTAGGAGGGGCAGACAGTGAAGATACGGAGATGAGAGAATGTATGCCCTATTATTATCAGGTATCGGACGGGCATGGCAATGGCGCGGAACACAGCTTTGCAGCTGACTTGTTTTACGAAAGAGGACAGTTTATTGATGCTGATATTTCAAACCAAACGTCGCTATTTGCTGCAAGGCAAAAAAATCAATTTAGTATCATAATGTGCTGCAATTTTTTATCCATGCGTATGGCAATTTTTAATGGCGACTTAAATGAGATGAATAGAATTATCCTTGATTGCAGAGAGTTGTTATACAAAGAACAACAGTACACATTGCTAAATACATTAGATATGTGCTTAGGTTTTATTTATGCACTTTTGGGACATCCTGAATTAGCTCCTCAATGGATGATAGAAGGCCGGATAGAAGAAGCACTTGTTATGTTTCCCGCAACTCCAATGCTCCACACATTTTATAATCAACTATTGCTGGCACAAGGTGAATGGACACAGCTTTTAGCAAGAAAAGAAGAATGCCAAGGCCTTTATAATATATTTAACAATGTACTTTGTAGCATTTGGCTTCATATTCAAACTGCCTCAGCCTTAAAGATGATTGATAGAAAAGAAGAGGCAAGGGAGGAATTAATGTTAGCCTTAGATATGGCGATACCTGATAAACTTATAATGCCCTTTGCAGAAAGTGAATACTATATATTAGATTTGCTAAAGGGGCTTCAAGCTTCAGGAATATATAAAAAGGAAATCAAAGAAATTATAGTCCTATCAGAGAAATTTAGCAGTTCAAAACAAAAAATTTGCCAGGAGCATTTTGGAGAATATGTGGATTATGGCTTGACAGGAAGAGAACTGGAAATTGCATTACTAGCTGCCAGGCGAAAAACTAACTCAGAAATAGCAGAGGAATTGCATTTGGCGGAAGGAACTGTGAGAAATCAACTTTCCAGAATCTTTGATAAGCTTGATATCCAAGAGCAGGGAAAAAATAAACGCTTGGCACTGGAAAATTTACTAAAAATGAAAAAATAGTGACAAATGGTCACATTACAAAAATAAAGCGCTGCTGTACAATAAAAATGTACAGTGGCGTTTGTTTTTTGAGGAGGTGAAGCTATGCGGGGGAAGCCCATTACCAAAGTTGAGCCGCTGGAAGACAGCATTATGAGGGTTACCTTTGATACAGGAAACTGTGTGACAATTGACATGAAGCCAAGGCTTGAAAACTATCGTTTTGGAGTGTTGCAAAACCCTGCCGTATGGGAAACAGCAGATACCGATGGCGGCTTTGTCCACTGGTATAAAAATGGGATACCGGTGGTGGAGCTGGCTTATAACGAAATAATGAAAATGACCCTTGGAGAGTCATATTAAAGGAGGGATAAATTTGAGAGTAAGATTTAGACGGACTATAGGTTTTATATTATTGCTTAGCATGATCTTATCAACGATGCCCGGATTAAAACTTAATGCTGAAGCTGCTGTATCATCGGGCATCAATGATATGACAGCATTAGATGCTCTAGGAATTGATATTTCCAAAGCACCTTTGGGTTACGACCCAAATACCACAGAAAACCCATTTGGCAAGGAAACCACACCCATAGCAGTGGTTGATGAGTTGTTTATGGTGGGAAGGTCAAGTTACAGCAAAAATTACTCAAGGCTCTATGGAGACGATTGGGCTGTCGGGGGCAGTATTGACAGTTTTTTTAGCAAACAACCCGCAATGGTAGGCAATGCAACTAATGGCATCAATCAAGTCTTAACGACTGATAATTGGAATGATGTTCTTGGAGCAAATGCCCTTGCCATGACGGAGGCTAACTTGGATATGACTAGAAGCAACGGAGGGCGAAAGGATAGTGTTGCTTATGTATCCTATAAGTTTTACAATCCGGGCAATGAGCCAATGAGCAAATTTTCCATCGGTCTCATTGATCCTGTGCATAATGTTGATGGTTCCCATACCGCAACGTGCAAGGTATTGATTAGCGAATGGAATCTTTTTGGTAATAATGAAGATAAATCCGGGTCTAACCAGTTTAAAAATGAATATCTGGCATCCACCTATTTAAAGATTGCATCAGGAGACTTTGACGGGGATGATATAGATGAAATTGCAGTGTATGTGCCAAGTGTGGACAACCCCCGTATAGAAATATACAAGACTACCTATGATTGGAAGGAATACGGCTACACCTATTTAGACAGGACCATGATATATCAGTTGGATAAATATAAAGCAACTAAAGCTGTATCCGGTGCTGTGCCAACTGTCATAGGTGACACCCTTATTCCCAATATGGTATCCTTAGTATCTGCGGATTTTGACATGGACGGCATAGACGACCTTGCTATTTCCTATGGCTATACGGGAAGCGCAATGGACTCGGCGCCATGTAAGGCTGTAATGCTCTTTGGTGAAAAAGCGGGCCGCTTTGGTTCACGCATACAGAGTATACCCCTAAGCCATAACGGAACATCTATTGTTCGTGCTTCCTTTGCTACAGGTGATATAGACGGGGATGGGGAAAAAGAACTGGTAGTAGGAGGCAGCTTGGCATCGGCCAACTTCAATCCAAATGAGCGCTATGTGGCGGTTTATCATTGGAATGGGTCCTCATTTTCAGTAAGTCAATCTAAGAAGTTTAACCTTTTCGAAAAGGACAACAGCGGAAACTATGTAAATTCCAATGTTCCCAACAACAAAACAGAGTTTTACAGCCTTCCCGTAGCGCCGGCAAATATTGCTATTGGACATTTTAACGGAATATCGGAACCCGTTAACATATATATTGACTCCATACTCATTGAGTTTGGGGATAACGGTATGGAAATAATTTCGTTAATGGACGATAGGCTAAGAACTTCAGGCTATGATTATGCAGAGTGGGGGGCTCGTGCCGCCCAACTGACAGGCAATGGTACTGATACCTTGATTGCAATGACAAGTGATATAAGTCAGCCGGAGACATTGACAGGCAAGAACTTTATTGAATATTATAAAGCAATAATTGCAAAGCTTTTAAATCCAAGCGAAGAAAAAACCTACATGAAGGCCGTTTACGGTGCCGACAGCGGAATCAAGGTATGGGAGAATGAAGTCAAGGGGAGCGGATTCTGCCTTCCCAATACGGATAAGGATTCATCCTCCATACGATATACGGGAGAACATTACTACACCTATACAGACCCCAAAATCCTTGCGGTACTTGCATCGCCGCCTTATTTTAAGGATTTATTCAATGGCGAAGTTGGGGGCGATATAGAACCATCCGGCACATCTTACGGAACAACAAAAGGCAGCGGAAGCGGAAGCAGCAATTCAAATACGATTTCTGCAGGACTTTATACAAGTTATGAAAAATCAGTTTCAATATTTGGAGTGGAATTGTTTCGCTATGAAGCGGAATTAGAGGTCAATAATCACATGACCTGGGAAACTTTAAACACTTCTACAATCGAACAATCGGTAGAATATCAAACCCTGTCAGGCCAGGACACCGTCGTTTTTTTCTCCATGCCTGTTGAAACATACATTTACGAACAAACATATCCCGTAAATGATGCCGACGGAAATTTTGTAAGAATAGAAACCCAGAGCATGACCGTCAACATTCCTCATGAGGCATCGGTGAGAAATCTTCCTCTAGAGGCTTATGAGCGGATAGCGGCAGATTATGATGAATTGCCTAAGGTCTCCGGAACTGTATTAAAGCACACTGTGGGCAT
>DASRMZ010000031.1:0-4045 GCA_035647675.1 Thermoclostridium sp.
CTTATGGCTTTATTCTCGGAATTAATGGATTCGGGGTCGGTAGAGCCGGTCCTCGTCGGTCGGAACTAGTTGATCTCGCTTGTCGGAACGGGTGGATCTCATACGTCGGAACGGTGGTTCAACTTGCTTCGGAATACTCAGGCGTGTAGCGCTTACACCATTGATAGAGAATGCTTTTATCAATACCTAAGGATTCAGCAACATCGCGGACACTGTGCTCACTGCTGTAAGATATACGAAACGGCACGACGTTTAAATTCATCAGTATACCTTCGTTTACGAGTTATCTTGGGTCATTTTTCGTGGTTATTCAAATTTAGCAAGTTGTCCAATATTGTAGCGGAGACCCGACAATTGCGTACATTGTTGATGCGAAAGGAAAAGGAGTAATGATCATTTTTCCCCTGAGTCCTAAAGTAACAATTCTAAATTTAAGTGCTAAATAACCATTGGCAAATAGAGCAATGTTGAGAACTTAGAGGCAGCCTAAAAATTGAGGTTCCAAGGTTTGGTGTTTTGCGCCCATATTGGTAATCCAACAAGAATCCCATAAATTTATTATTTCTTTAGTATACTCCTCAAAGTCTAGCATTGATGATTAAGTAACTAATATTTCCTTATTCAGATTCGGACCCTATGTCAACTTTATAGAGGACAGCTCCAATCTACTTGTCGAATGGCCACCTGTCGTTCTTTCGTAGGTTTCTCTCGTTTACCAATTGCCTTACATGGACTACCAACGTAGATAGTCCAAGGATCTAAATCTTTCATAATAAGACTATTTGAACCTGCAACTGCTCCTTCGCCAATTGTAATCCCAGGCATTACAGTACAATTTGCCCCTAAGTATGCGTCATCGTTAATTTCTATATCACCATACTCGGTTTCTTGACAATTTTCTGGCAGATGTTCAACTGTGTAAAAGCCATTTATTTTAAACGTAGAGGTAAGTAATTTAGTTCCAGGCCCTAAAAATACACGATCCCCTATTTTTGTTTTTGCGCCTCCTTCGATCAGAACATACCATGTAATCGTGGAATATTTACCGATTTTCAGGCTTTTACCTGCATCGATAAATACATGATCAAAAATTTGACAATGGTCGTCCAGTTGTGCATTTTCGGCTCGAATCATTTTACATAAGGGATACAATCGGACTCCCTCACCACAAAATTTTAACTTGTTTTTAAAATTTTCTCCCATAAATTCTAAGCCATCTAGTTTGTAAATATTTCTACTCATATTTTTTCCTCCTCAGGATGTATCATTTACTAAATTTTCTATTCTGATTATTTTATAAATTTAATCATTCAATTTCATATATGAAATTATAATTCCAATTGATTTATAATTTTATCTAGAGATCACTGTCCAACACGCGCCAGTCGTAGAGGCGGTCCTCTTCAAAAATACATGCTCCATGAAAACCACTAGGGCAATCATGAAAAACAAGTTTTTTACTGCGTTTTTGCCATGGTAATTCTCCAAGTGCAAGAGCTTTAGCCAAGCCTGGTACTTTCTGTTCGCTTTATTGTACCAAGATTCAAATCAAATCACCTACCTATAAGCCTTTTTATATATGGCAGTGGTCATTAGGCTAAACATATGATCATCACAGTCACTTTATATTGACCCTTATATATTCCGGAACATTATTCATCACGTCTCTAAGCTGGTCCTCAGAGTCGAAACGCAGAACCAATGAACCAATAGCTTCATTAGCTCCCGTAAAGCTCCGCACCTCATCTCCCGGCTTAACCCATAAATCTTCCTCGATTACACATGATAGAATACTCTTATCGATCCGCAAATTTTTGAAAATTCCGTCGCCATCCGAATGTAAGATCACAATTGACCAATTGCCATTATAAACAGGATCTCCATCAATTCCAATAATTTCATCACCTACAGCTGCACGTACAGCATTCGTCACCAAATCAACACCTGATGCATAATGAAGTATCTCAGCCAATCTGTTTCCTCCGCCTCGCGGGGATACTTCCATAATATACCCTTTACCATCTGTGCCCTGTCTAGTCTCAATGTTATAAAGTGAAGTTTTTAAATTTAACAGAGTAATTAAACGCTGCAGTTCAGACCTTAACTCATCTAAAATTCCAGCTGGCATTGTAGATGGCCAGCTGTATGCGGAAGGAGTATGAGGATTAGCAGCATTTTCGTCAAAACGCTGATCGTCAAAAGAAGCAAAAGCAAGTTTCCCATCTATTGAAAAATAGTCAGAATCTGAAGAAAAACCTTGCTGTTGAATGAATTCTTCAATGATTACACGATCAGTCTTAGAAAACTGCATGGCATATTCAACTGCAAAAGGAAGATCATCTACTTTATCACTCCTAGTAACACCCTTACTGCCGGCAGAATCAACCGGTTTAACAATAACAGGCCATTGGAATGAATTTGCGTCCATCAAGGCGTCTTCTACGTTGCTATATCCCTTTGCTTTTGGCACATTGAAATCATGGTCAGCAAGATACTGTCGGAATAGTTCTTTGTTCTGTAAGATCGATACTGCTTCATAAGATCCAACAGAAGGCAAACCGAGTTCTTCTGCCACATAAGCCGCTGTGACAACTCCTGGATCAGTTGCAAATGACATAATGCCATCAATTTTTAATTTTCGAGCCAATGTCAAGATTTCGTCTTTTTCAATTATACTTAAATTATGATATTCATCTGAATACTTGTGAGCAATGTTGTCAGGCAAATAATCACAGGTAATTGCGTAATAGCCAAGCCCGTGTATTGCTTCAATAACTGGCACGAGATAGCGAGAACCACCAAGCAATAATATTTTTTTCATGGATCACTTTCCACCTTAAAGTAATTGGACAAATTTCCTATTTTATTTTCTCACGCCTGGCCGTACATCTGTTCATAATACTTCACGTAATCTCCCGACAACACATTCTCAATCCAATCAGGGTTATTGACGTACCACTGGATGGTCTCCCGTATACCCTCTTCAAAGGTATACTCCGGTGCCCAACCTAAATCAGTTGTGATTTTTGTGTTATCAATGGCGTAACGGCGATCGTGTCCTGGACGGTCTTTTACATATGTTATCAAGTCATCCGGTTTACCCAACTCATCAATAATTAGTTTAACAATATCAATATTGGCCACCTCATTGTTACCGCCAATGTTATAGATTTCACCATCTTTTCCGTTATGCAAAACTGTATCGATCGCTGAACAATGATCATTGACATGTAGCCAATCACGCACTTGCATGCCATCACCGTAAATCGGCAACGACTGACTATTCATGCAGTTACAGCACATCAGAGGAATCAGTTTTTCCGGAAATTGGTAGGGTCCGTAGTTATTACTGCACCGTGTTATATTCACCGGCAAACCAAAAGTCTTATTATATGATCTGACAATTAGATCAGCGCTAGCCTTGGAAGCGGAGTAGGGACTATTAGGCAATAAGTTCATATCTTCAGTAAAAAGACCAGTTTTCTCTAGCGCGCCATAAACTTCATCTGTTGAAACTTGCAGGAACTTCATCCCTGCCTTGTATTCTGTATCGTACTTGTCATCAGGCTTGACCTTCCAGTTTTTCTTCGCCACATCCAGAAGCACTTGAGTGCCAATGATATTTGTCGTCAGGAAAACCTCAGGTTCTTCGATGCTGCGGTCTACATGTGACTCTGCTGCGAAATTCACGACAGCTGAAATATCAAAATTATTGAAGAGCTCTTCAATAATTACGCGGTCGCGCACATCGCCTTTAATAAAATCATAACGTGGATGTTCTGCCACTTTTCCCAAATTTTCTAAATTACCTGCATATGTTAGAGCATCAAAATTAAGAATATTGTAATCATCGTGCTTATCCAGCATGTATTGAACAAAGTTACTGCCTATAAATCCGGCTCCACCTGTGACTAATATAGTTTTCATTTTCCCTCCGTGGAATCTAATAGCTCTCTTTCAATAGAGAAAGAATATATTGTCCGTAATCTGTCATCTTAAGACTCTCACCTACTGTTTTAAGTTGCTCATCAGTTATGAAACCTCT
>DASRMZ010000032.1:0-4653 GCA_035647675.1 Thermoclostridium sp.
GCAAAAAGATGCTTTATAGTCTCGCAAATGGGCATTTGCGATGTTATGTTTTTGTAAGTTCCGTTACACAATATGTTGCGGTTATGCATAGATGCTAGGCAACACATATAGTATAGCTAATGTTATTTAAGGTTACATCGCAAAAGCCTATAAATCTAATTTTCTTTGCTTCATTTTTTCTTATCTTCATAATCCTTCAGTCCTTCAATTGCACCACCCGCAACCTCCCAAAAGTAAAGGCTTGCTACGCTACAATATGGGCTGAAGCGTTTACGATATCTTTCAAACCGTTCTTTATCAATATACTTATGATGATAAACCATACGCATTCCTTTAACCAGTGCCAAATCACCGAAACTTAGCACATTTGGTCTTTGCAGACAGAAAAGCATAATCATTTCAGCAGTCCACACTCCTATGCCTTTAAGTGCAATAAGCTCTGTAATAACTTCCTCATCTGACTTTTCCCTTATCGCTTCAAGGTCAAATTGACCAGATTGTATTTTTTTTGCAAAATCAATAATATAATCTGCTTTACGAAATGTGATACCAAACTGTTGAATTTTTTCAACGCCAGCATTTAAAATTGTATCTGCATTTATTTCTCCTAATTCATCGTTCATTCTCTTCCAAATAGTTTGGTGAGCCTTTGTCGATATTTGTTGACCGATAATCTGGCGAACAACAGATGAAAATAAATCCGAATCAACTTCACGGTTTACATGCCCTATTTCATCAATTACCTCTCCAAGCTTTTTGTCTTTGCTTTTTAGATATTGTGTTTCTTTTTCCCCATATTTAAAGTACATCTGAATCTATCCCCTGTTGTTATTTTTGTATGCACATCTGCAAATCAGTGCCGATGATACAACTAAAAACTTAAAATATTTCTACCTGAACCAATTTCAAAATGATATTTAGCAATGCCCAGATCTATTTTTGTGCAAGCGCCAGTACCAGAATATGAACTCACTTCATCTCCATGCAGTTCAAACCTGAATTTTTGTTGATTTCTAGCTGTAGGTGCAAGTTGTGCAGCTTTCATACCATTGAGGAACCATTCTGGCACATCCTTCAATTCGGTTATATTTGATAATTGTTCAATGGGCCTTACTTTATGAGAAACCCCGCTAGTTTCACCATAACCAATAGCGATAGCTATTAGTAGTTTTTCATCTGCTTTTAACTTAATAACTTTTTTGCTGTGGCTTTTGTTAAATGTTGCAGCTACCCAGCAAGTGTTAAGACCGAGTTGCTGTGCTTTTAATACAATCTTCTCCCCATAATATCCACACTTTTCTTCTAGGTCATCGCTTTCCTTGCCGACAAGTGCTATGTAATTATTTGCATTATTGAACCTCATGAACTTTGCCATCATCCCTGAGAATGCCTTTGGTTCATTCAGGCAAAGCTGAATATTCAATCGGCCATCTTTGTTACATTGACTTATGATTTGTTTTAATTCATTTAGCACTTCGCCTTCGATTTTTTTGTCCTTATAACTGCGTACAGAATGTCTTTCATTAATTGCCTCTAATAAATCCATGCCATTACCTCCACTAGTATAATAATCTTTGCTAAAAGATTTTTATTCTGTTCTTTGTCCAATCGGTTTATCAAGAATCGCCAATATTTAATCAATCACTTTATCAATCACACAGAATAATAATGCCTTCTTAAATCCTATGGCTAAATACGTTTTTCCATTATAGTTTTCTTAAAAGTTTTCCATATTCGTATGGGTGTACCCTTTTGAGCAGATGACAATAACTTATCCAAGTCTTTGCGTTGGTTTTGGAAAAATTGCTCGCGCTCGCTATCCTCAATATTAAACCTGCCCCATAATTTTCTAAAAGCCTTTTGTCGCTCATTTCCATCAATTGCACCAGTTATGTCTCCAACATCAATTGCAAAGCCTATATTGACCACATCTTGAGAACTTCCACCAATTGCTTGACCTTGTTCAATGCGATCCATTATCTTTTTGGCTTCAGTACTTATTTTTGAATCAAGTGATTTTGAACGTACACAAGGTTTCTCTAAGTCATCTTGAGTTGGTTCTTCCCCTATATAGCCAATACTACAAGCTCCACCAGCAAAATTATTCGCATTATAATTTTTTGCTACTTTCATAGAACCTTTTTCGCTATCAGTAAATACAACTTCAAGCATATTTTTTCTCCAATTCATATGTAGCTGTTTACACCATTATATTCCAATTGTCTATTGTTAGCAAGACAATGAGCATCTTTATATTCATAAGCACTCTTTTAGTCGCTACTGTTCACATGTAGGTTAAGCAGCCCATCATTCCTAACAAAACGAAAGTTAAATTATAGAATTCAAAACCCGATTAAGATTCTTCACTGCGTTCAGAATGACAAAAAAATTGCCCTTGTTTTAACTAAGCAACAATTCTTCGCTACGCTCAGAATATCAACGAGGGTGCTAATGTCAACAAGGGTGCTTAGATAAAATAGAATGGCAACAAAGATTTATATGAACTGTACTCTATTACTCATTCTATACAGTACCTATATACATAATCATCCATAAAGTAGCCATTCCCGATATCGTTCTTTTCTTCTCCAATTTTAATAAATCCCAATTTTTCGTATGCCTTGATAGCACTATTTTCTTTATTGACATTTAGCACAATCGAAGAAAAACCTGCTTGCTTTGTCTTTTTAATAACAAATTGAAGCATGTCTTTAGATATGCCCTTCCCACGCTGATTTTTCTGAAGATAAAATTTGCTTAAATAAATGTCATTTTTTCTTGGATAAAAAGCAAGAAACCCTAATTTATTTCCAGCCATATCACAGATAAAATAGTATTTATAACCATGATTTAACTGCTCCGTAATTGAAGACGATGATTGAAACTTGTTTATCATATAGTCATTTTGAGTTGCACCTAAAATTGGATCATAATGCTCTTTAACTATTTTTGAAGCTAAATCAGATAATTCCTTTATTGCTGCTGCATCATTTTTTTTAACCTCTAAATACTTCAATGTAATAAAACCCTCTTTCTAAATGATGGTCGCTAATAAAATTCAGTATACGTTATAATTTCTATTTAATTTTTCTATTCACCTTCTATGATTAAAAATTATACGAATTTTCGGATTATCTCGTCTGTTTCTCCTGCTAAAAAATCAATCGGCGGTATTTGTAGGATTGTATAACATCCCGGTTTTTGCTTTGTTACAGCTCGGGCTGAAGAGACTAGAATCTGACCTGTGAGGGCAGGGTTGTTTATGCTCATATTAAACTCGACTCGTTGATTACCTGTAGTACCGGATACCCCTTTTCTCAATAGATTGACACTATGACCCACATCTTTTAACATGTCAACGTCCTCAACATGAATTACATGGGTTTCATCATGTGCAAAATACTCGTCCCCGCGAATCAGTTTTGATACTGTGTCAAAATCCGCACCTTGCTCTAACTCTACATAGACCATGCGTCTGTGGACACCGGAACCTAACGGAACAGTCATAGACAGTGCATCCTTTACTCCAGGTATTACTCTGGCTGCAACGCTGTGTCCCATACTCATGCCGGGTCCAAAATTTGTATAGGTTATTCCTTTAGGAAGCATCGCCATAAACAGTGCCCTCACTAATGAGTCGGTTCCTGGATCCCATCCGGCAGCTGTAATTGAAGCGCAGTTGTTCTCCTTTGCTATTATATCCAGTTTAGAACGCACCTCGGTAATATCTGAATGAATGTCATAACAATCTACAGTAGAAATTCCCTTTGACAAAAGTGATGAGGCAACATCGAAGACTGAACGGCTCGGTAAACTGATTATTGCCACATCAATATTTTTCAATGTCGATATACTCTTAAACAGAGGCACATCAACAGTAACCTCTCTTGTCTCCACAACACATTCAAGCGAAAAGTCCTCAGTATTTGATACTGCTTCATATACTGCTTTTCCGATATTTCCAAAACCAACTATTGCAACTTTAATCATTACTAATCTCCCTTGTAATAATATTTGTGAGGTTTACATTAAAAAACTTCCAGTGCTCAACCTCGCGATAAATCAACTGATATTCAAGTATCATTTATTTATTATATATTTCGATATTACACACGTCAATGGGGATTGAGAGTCTATCATATAGCATCCAAGTCCATCCCTGATTGTTTGTTGTCTTCGAGCAATAAAGAAATTAGAAAAATAAAAAATCTGCTTGATGATATGGATGTATAGAAATATTATGTATATATGGGATCTGCGAACTTTACATGAAAGACTGGGCAGAGATCGCCCCATCCGAGGGCGTGATTAGCTATGGACTAATTCATAAGAAATAGGATAATTTAGCATTTAAACGAACAAAAGTTTCTAAAATGCTTATACCTTGACTGTGTTTGTAATATAATGGATGTGCAAAGCAAATCAGGTTAAATGGCGAGTGCTTTGTTTATAGGCTCCTTCCTTTGAATTCCCACGCACAGGGATGGCGACGTTATAGTTGCTGCAGGGAATACACAAAGGAAGGAGGTGATTGATATAAATAGAAGTTTTTAAATTTGCATAATAGCATAAATTGCAAGTTTAAGTGACGGTAAAATTATGGTAAATATGTATAATGCGAAAAAATTGCTACAATTCCAAGCAATATCGTAT
>DASRMZ010000033.1:0-5718 GCA_035647675.1 Thermoclostridium sp.
CGGATACTGTGTCAGTAAAGGTATGTCCTTTTGGAATTTAAAAACCTATTCGGGAACGGTGCTGTATCTTGCTTTGGAGGATGACTATTCCCGAATACAGCAGCGGCTCTCTGCCATGTTTGGGGAAGAAGATAATGACAACCTATATTTTACCACAAGGTCACAAAACCTAAGTGAGGGGTTACGGCAGCAGTTAGAAAACTTTATTTCAGAGCATCCCGCCACCAAATTGATTATCATTGATACTCTGCACAAGATACGAGAAAAAGGAAGTGATAAATACAGCTATGCCAATGATAACGATGTTGCATCGGCGGTTAAGGAGTTTGCAGAACAGCATAACATCTGCATTTTGGTGGTACACCATACGAGAAAGGGCAAATCCGATGATCCGTTTGAGGATATCTCCGGCACCAATGGCTTATTGGGGGCGGTGGATGGTGCCTTTATAATGTACAAAAAGCAGAGAAATGAAACAACAGCTGTCATCGACCTTGAGGGCAGGGATGTAAAAAATCAGAGGTTCAATGTTTCTTTTGACAGCGAAAGGTGTCTATGGAGCTTAGACAGCGTGGAGCAAAACTTAAAACCTCCAACGGAAAACCAACTGCTGAAAGACCTTTTTTCTCTTCTGTCCTATGAGCAGCCCCTATGGCAGGGAACGGCAAGCGAACTGATAGAAATACTGGCTCTGGCAGATATTACTCCCAATGTTCTGACAAGACGGCTAAATGTTTCTGTAGACGAACTGGCAAATCGCTATGGCATAAACCTAAAATATAAGCGGACTCATACCGATAGGCTTATTATTCTGGAAAAGACAAAAGATTAGACAAGGTAAAAAGCGGCTAGCAAAAGTTATTTGCAAAAAGGGTGGGACGTCAGATTTCCCGCCCTTTTTGCGTCGATATGACGGTATTTTTATGGCTGTATGTGGTGTATAAATATCGTCACATCGTCGCAGAGGTAGATATTTGGAAAAGAAATACAGAAATTTAAATTGAGAAGTGCAATAGCTTATGCTATGATGTATTATGTAGGGGTGTATAAAAATGACCATCTATGAACTTTTGAAGGACATCAGAAAAAAAATGAGGCTTGAGCAAGAGGAACTTGCCTGTGCCTTAAACATAAGCTTCAAAACGATAAATCGCTGGGAAAATAGTTGAAGCCTCCCAAGCAGATTAGCTAAAAAAGGCGATTAATAGAATAAGGAATGGTGCTGTTTCTGGCCTTGGAAGATGACTACTTTATAATACAACAGCGGCTGTTTACAATGTTTAGAGAGGAAGATAATGTCATTTTACATTTCACCACGAGGCCACAAAGCCCAAGTGAAGGGCTACGGAAGCAGTTAGAAAATTTTATTTCAGGGCATCCCAGCACTAAATTGATTATAATTGATACTCTGCACAAAATACGAGAAAAAGGCAGCGATAAATACAGCTATGCAAATGAAAATGATGTTGCATCGGCGGTTAAGGAGTTTACAAAACAGCACAATATCTGTATTTTGGTGGTGCATCATACAAGGGGTGTGTCAATAAAGGAGAGGGGAATAGTTATGCCAGACGAGTTAATGATTAAAATAGAAAAATGTAAAAGCATACATGACTTATTTGATTTATGGAAAGAAGCTCATAAAAATGATGTAAATTTTGCTGAAAACTCTAATGCTACGCATATATCGGCATTTGTAGCAGACGGCTGCCCTTTCCCAGACGAATATGACGGCAAGGCATTGTTTGTTTCAAAGGAAGCCAACCACGACAATGCTGATGAAAACAGTAGCCAAGTGTTTGCTTATAGAAATTTTGCCAACGGAGAAAAGGATTGGGTTAATAACCATATGCGAACAAAGTATGCATTAATGCACAATATAATTGCCAACGAGAGCTTGCCTCCTACAGAAGCAGTACGAAAAATAGCATTTATGAACATCAATAAGCGTGGTGGAACAAGCAAGACTACAGATAAGAAATTATTAAAGTATGGTAAAGACTATGCCCATTTTATCAAAAGACAAATTGAGATAATTAGTCCCCAATACATAATTTGTTGTGGTAAATTGGTAGACCGCATTGTTGTAGATGCGTTTCCGGATGGCGAATGGATAAGTACTGGAAATGTTGCACCATATACAAAAACAGAAATATGGTATTATCGGGTAAACGGCATGATAATTGTTTCAATGCCTCACCCAAGCTTTATTGCCAATCGTAAGTATGCCGACCTAAACAGTGGGGATAGAATAACAAAATATATTGCGGAGTTCAAAGCACGATTTGATGCTATTATATTAAATGAAGAAATTTAAGGAGTGATTAACTATGATTTGAATTGGGTTAATCACGCAAATACTATGCTAAGATCAAAAATGTAACAACTAAAATTTTAGCTATAGCTATAATGGCAGTTGATTCAAGACTAACTAAAACATCTGATTTGTCAAAGTGTTTAATTTTAAAAGGAAGGTGAAAATATGTCATTATTACCTGATTCAGTTAATTGGGATTTAGCCTTAGAAAAAAATAAGGAGACGAAAACCACTGAGCCAGAAAGACCAAAATCCTTTTTGTCACAATTATTTAATTCAAGCAAGAAGACAAAAGTACCATGGTTCGCGTTGGGAATGGCTCTCAGTGACGCAAGGGAAACAAGTTTGTTGAAAAACAAGCAAAAGCGTGATGAGCAGTTGCTACAAAAAAAGATATTGGAAGAACTAAAAAAGGAAAAGTAGGAGGATGCAGAATGGGTAAAATTTATAACAGCCAGTATGGTGGATCTTGTGTTGGAAGGGTTGATAATGGCAAAGTGTATAACAGTCAGCATGGTGGATCTTGTATAGGAAGAATTGAAGGCGGCAAAGTCTATAATAGTCAGTATGGTGTATCTTGTGTAGGAAGGGTTGATAATGGCAAAGTGTATAACAGTCAGTATGGTGGATCCTGTATAGGAAGAATTGAAGGTGGCAAAGTCTATAATAGTCAGTATGGTGGATCTTGTGTAGGAAGGGTTGAGGGGCCCCAGTCAGATGGTGCGGCATTATTGCTATTATTATAGTCAAATAGTTTAAGTGCTCTTTAAAATCTGCTTGTATCAATTATATAAGGAACATTGGGCTTCAAAATTAATTACCAATATTTAGGTGGAATGTTCAACAACTGGAGACAATTAGAGATGATTTTGCCTAATGGCATCTAAATTATAAAACAAAAACTAGGAAATCAAGCAGACAAAAAAATCAATGCTGTGTACTCCAAGCCGTGTATAGCAACTGGTTAGGTGCACACTGCCCACTGTGCGCCCCTGTGTGCGATTTTCGGCGAGAGGTAAGGTAGTAATGCCACTGAATGGTCTTGAGGGCAAATTTGGGCGGGTGTGCGGGAATGCTTCGCTTAGTCTTGTTAAGGAGCTTCATGGTCTACTGCTGCTAACATTACCACAAAACCCCATGGTGAACCCCTCGGTTGAAAGTACAGCAGGAGAAAGCAAGGTGCTCCTAAAGGTGCACCTTGCGGTCACAGCGGCCGGCAGTGCCGACCGCAAAGCCCCACTGTTAGCAAGTTTGTACTGATACTGTACCCACCACAAAAGGTGGTCGGTTAGGGTGCTGTAAATCTCCTTTTGTGCTGTCATAGGTGCTGTAAAAATGATACAATGGCTTGGTTGCAGGGTTTGTGGAAGTTTTTCAGGTGCACGTTGAAGGTGCTATCAGCGAAATTGTGCTGATTTACCCATAATTCAGCTAACCTTTTATCGTTTAATATTATTTTGAAAAATTAATATAATAATATTAGGCATTCTATCATATTTCAAATAAAGGAGGCGAGTGAGAATGAGCAATGAACTGAGTTTAAATGTTTATCAAAACATAAGAGAAACTGTCTTAACAGCTAAAAATAAAGTTTATACAGCAATCAACTTTGCCATGGTGGAAGCTTATTGGAGCATTGGTAAGCAAATTGCCGAGGTGCAAGGTGAGCGTGCCGAATATGGCAAGCAGCTATTGAAATATCTATCGGAGCAGTTGACATTAGAATTTGGATCAGGGTTTGATGAAAGTAATTTGCGTAAAATGCGACAATTTTATTTAACATTTCAAATTCGAGACACACTGTGTCCCGAATTGAGTTGGTCACATTATCGCTTGCTGATGCGTATAGAGGATGAGGAGCGTCGTGATTTTTATCTAAAGGAATGTGCAGAATGTAACTGGAGCGTTAGACAATTGGAACGGCAAATCAACTCGTTTTATTACGAACGACTTCTCGCCACGCAGTCAGAACAGCGTGATTTGATAAAGAGTGAGATTCAAAGTGCTGAGCCTAAAACAGACCCGGAATACATTCTGAAAGACCCATATATTTTAGAGTTTTTGGATTTAAAGCAGAACAAAGCTTATTACGAAAAGGATTTAGAGCAAGGACTGCTTGATAATTTACAAGAATTTCTGTTGGAACTTGGCAAAGGGTTTTCTTTTGTGGCAAGGCAAAAGCGAATTACCATTGATGGTGACCATTATTACATTGACCTTGTTTTTTATAATTATATCCTGAAATGCTTTGTTCTCATCGACCTTAAAACCGCAAAGCTGTCATACCAAGACATCGGTCAAATTGATTTCTATGTACGGTATTTTGAGGATAAGATTAAGGCACCGGAAGACAATCCCACAATTGGTATTGTGCTTTGCTCAGACAAGAATGATACAATGGTTAAATACTCAGTGCTGTCCGAAAACGAGAGGCTTTTTGCCTCGAAATATATGCTATATATGCCTACCGAAGAAGAATTGAAAAAAGAGTTAGAACGTGAGCGCAGGCGTTTAGAGGATAAATAAGACATTAACTGTAGATAGCTTCTTGCTATTCGCTGATAACATTTTGATAACAAAAACCGTAATAGCCAAATGCAACTGGGCGAATACAGAGAAAAAAAGGGTAAAAATAGACTACATACTAAACAAATAGGCTTAGTTATTGAATGAGTTAATCGAGTGGGAGTAGGTGCTCCAGACCTTGGAATGGCTAAATATAGCCGTTACAAGGTCTTTAGTTTTCAGAGGGTTATAAAAAGGTTCTATTGGGTATCGAATGGTTGTTGATACATGAAATAAAACAGGTATATTTATGATGTCCTGATGGTTTTCAAATAAATCAAACAATTAAAATGAATGTGATAATTATACTTTTTAAATGATATAATGGATTTAATAGGAATTTATAATAAAATTTCAAAAGGGCGTAAGTAAAAGGCACGGTATAAAGTAGAATTTAGAGCATTTAAAATAGGAGAATGGTACACTAAAACAGAGACTGATCACATTGCTAGTGCATACTCTGTGGCAGCTGTTCGAGCCCAAGGGCGATAAGTAGTTTACACTACGCTTATAATCAAGGGAGGAAGATTTATGCTTGAAAGATTTAATGTAATACAACCTAGAGAAATTTCTTTAAATGTTCATCCAGAATTAAATGAGGCCTGGTTACAGGAAGTAATAGTAAACAAATCAGAAATTCTTGGATTTGGAGATCTTATTGTAAAAGATAAAGAAATGATTCAGCCCTCTGGTGGTAGATTGGATTTATTACTTCAAGATGTAGATTCTTTGAAAAGATATGAAGTGGAAATACAACTAGGTAGGACAGACGAATCACATATTATCAGGACTATTGAATACTGGGATATTGAAAAATATAAGGAACCCTTAATAAC
>DASRMZ010000034.1:0-3095 GCA_035647675.1 Thermoclostridium sp.
TTATTGTAGCCCCAGATAGAATCGAACTATCACTCTTTGGATGTAAGCCAAATACTCTCCCATTAAGTTATGGGGCTATTATAGAGCCAATGGAGGGATTCAAACCCACGATGTTGTATCCTGCATTACAAGTGCAGTCCTTTCGGTCACTCAGGCACATTGGCAAATGTGTTATTTTAATTAAATTGATTAATATGTCAAAGAGCTTTATAGTACCCCCACCTTGTACTGACCAAGGCTTCCCAAATTAAAAGTTTGGTACATCGCCACAATGTTTTGGGGGTGTTTATATCCACCCCGCAATTCATGTGAGATGGTTATTTTTTAATATGTTTTCGTTTTGCCTTCATTTTTTCTTTTGTTGTGGAGGTACTGGTAATCGAAACCAGGTTTTCTGAATGCAAATCAGATGTAATTGCCACTATACTATACCCCCTAAAATAAAAAAGCTGTTGAATTTTAATTATTCAACAGCTTTTTGTTATTTGTGTATGGTTAGGTTAAATCTTACTTATGTTACCATACTATATTTTATAACTATTGAATTATTACTAATGCTTTGCTCCCAATCTAGTCTATCCACGGTAAGCGGATACGTAGCATAATAAATGAGCATAGCACTCCCTTTACCATGAATCGGATTGGTTATCTTCGACTGCGTGGCTGAATTAGTGCGTATGTTTTTTATTTTTAAATCCATTTCAATGCTTTCTTTTATTATTAAATTGTAGTTTTCATTTTGCTACGATTACTATAAGTACAAACGACTTTTCATTTTATCACTTTTTTTCAAAAGAATTTTCGTTTTTTTTAATTATTACTGCAAATGTACGAACAATTTTTGTAATAACCAAATTTATAATCAATTATTTTCAATTTATATTTTTGTTCACACTATCATACCACTTTCCCTTCTTGCGGTAGCTTCATCGAAAGTTTGTAAGCAATCAATTAAGTATTTAGCTAATGTAAACTACCCACCCACGCAAAGCGATGGGGTGGGTTTTAAACCTGAATAAACGTGAGCGATAGAGCAACACATATCATTCGATTTTTCAACATGATTTACTGCACGTCCAAGCGTAGCGATATTCAGCGATGCGTTAACATCTGCATCCATATCGTTGCCGCAGTTGTTGCACTTAAAGTGCTTATTGGTTCGTTTCCCAAGATGTTTACACACATTGCAAGTTTGACTTGTATATCGAGGGTCAACGACCACAACAAGAACGCCATAAAGCAATCCTTTATATTCCAAAAAGGAACGAAGTTGTCCGAAAGACCATTTACCAAGTTTTGTTCTGAACTTTTTGTTTCTGCGTTTAGAAGTAAACCTAATGTTGGTCAAATCTTCAATAGCAACGCCTTTACCACTTTCTTTGGCAGAAAGAATAATAGATTTTGCAATAGTGTGATTGATAATTTGGGAGTGAGTTCTTTCTTTGCCTTGAAGCCGTTTAGACAATCTTCTGCAATTCCTCCTTGTGGAGCGTTTAGAAGTGTCTGCCTTTGCTTGAATAGAACTTCGAACCTTTTGCCGATGTTCACGGTATTCATTAAGCCCATCAGCAGAATGCTTAACACCGTCAGAAGTTACAACTATATCAGTCAAGCCGAAGTCGCAACCAACAAATTCTTCCACATCCTCAACATCCCCTTCGGGAACATCAACGGTTTGGAAAAGGTAAAACTTACCTTTCTTATAAACCAAGTCAGCTTCCCCTTTGATGTAAGGTATATAGTCAGGATTATGGCAAACAAAGTCAATCTTCTGTCTGCCACCAATACACCACAAAGAAACCACGTTGTTAGTTTTGTAGGTCATTATTCGACTATCATAAGCAATACTACCAAGCGGTTTAAATGTGCGTTTGGTTTTCTTGTCCAACTTATAAGCGTCAGCCACTTTAGCTATTTGTCTTATAAGCATTTGGGAAGAAAGTTGAAACGTAGCCTTGTACGAATGGTAAACTTTGTGATGGAGTTTGAAGTTATTGAAAATCTTCTCTTGCCAAGCTACCTCAGAAATAGCATCACAAACAGTATTAGCTTCCTTCATCGTTTCGATAAGCAAGTTAGCCTGTTCATCAGTAGGCAAAAGTTTTATTTTCAGTGTCAACTTCATATGCTATATATACTCACAAATATACTAAAAAGTTTCTTATATCAGAAAATATTTTTAAATTTATTTAACTTTAAAGGTGTTAGCGTGTCGCTTACCCCCCCCATCCACACTACGTGATGAATGGGTTTCACGCTCCATTATTATGAAAACAATATCAAATAGAATCATTAGAAAGTTAAACCCTTGCTATGACCCTTCGGAAGTAGTAAAGGACGAGAACGAAGAGCTTCCCGTAAAAGAATGGGTTGCGAAGTATCGTGATTTGGTGGAAGACAAATCAGACATAATCTGGCTGCTCTGTAACAAGTTATATATGAGCGATAGAGACATGCGCCTTTTTGCTGTCTGGTGCGCCAGAGAGGCTTTGAAATTAGTAGACAACCCAGACCAGCGAAGTGTCGAGGCTTGTAATGTAGCGGAGAGGTATGCTAATGGGGATGCTACAATCGAGGAGCTGACTGTTGCTAAAGAGGATGCTAGGGCTGCTGCTAGGGCTTCTAGGGCTGCTACTAGGTACGCTTCTGCTGCTGCTGCTAGGGCTGCTTCTTCTGCTGCTAGGGTTGCTTCTTCTGCTGCTGCTACTTGGGCTGCTGATGCTGCTGCTAGGGCTGCTTCTTGGGATGCTGATAGGTCTGTCGCCGAGGACGCTCAAATAGAACAATTATTAACTTATTTTAAATAAATTAAAATATGGCACGCGATAATGCTCCTATTGGTTATACCTGTAATATAATAGATAGTATTATATCAGATATAGAAAATGTACGCTCTAATAATGCTACATTGAGAGATTGGGGTAATGAGCTTTATGAAGAAAATGAAGAACTTAAAGACCAAGTAGATTATTTAGAGAAACAAATTGAAGATTTAGAGAAACAAATTGAAGATTTAGAATCTGAATTAGAATCAATTGTTGCCGAAAATAGAGATTATGAATCAGAATGCCAATCTCTTTCCGAAGAGGTAGAAA
>DASRMZ010000035.1:0-3367 GCA_035647675.1 Thermoclostridium sp.
CGGAGAGATTATCAGCTACACCATCTCCGATCATCCGCGCTTTAGTTGTGTGATGGAGATGCTGGAAACTGCAATCCGAAAATTACCAGTCCAACACTCACTTGTCTTGCACTCCGATCAAGGCTGGCAATATCGTATGCGCGCTTATTGTGACAGCTTAAGGCAAGCTGCTGGCATTACTCAGAGCATGTCACGTAAGGGCAACTGCCTGGACAATGCTGTGGTGGAAGGTTTCTTCGGCCATTTAAAATCTGAGCTGCTCTACAATCAATCTTTTGACTCTGTAGAACATTGCATGGCCGAGCTACATGAGTACATCAGGTATTACAATGAAGAGCGGATACGTTCATGTCTTGGATACAGGACTCCAATTGAATACAGATTGGAGGCGGCCTAATATTATGATATTCTGTGTCCAACATTTGGGGTTCAGTTCAGCGCGTGGCTTTTTACCGGCGATTAAGTGGCTCAGAGAGACCGTGTTTTCCATCGATGAGGGAAAGGTACGGTAAGCGATTTAAGCCGATTTAGTTCTCTGGCTCTCAACGTCGGAATCAATGGTTCCGATTTTTCGGTAGACCTTGCTCAACCAGCGGCGGATCTGCGGATCCGCCGCATCGGAATAGTCAAGTATGAAAGGCGGTCAAAATGGTACAAGTCCTGAATCATTTCTTTGTACATCCGACACCTCCCAGCATGGCCATGTAAGCGGAGAAATCGATATTATATTCAGGCGTCTTGGGCAAATGAGAAGGGACTGGATATTTTACTATCGGGCCTGGTCCATTCTGGATATAGGCATAAGCAGCTAAGACACACTATCCACGTCTTTCGAAGCCATCGTCATCACCATTGCCATATGCGAGATCGCTTCCTCTAGTTGATCCTGGTCGTTCTTTGAGTAAGTGTTTGTAAGATTATCTTTTTGCCATCCAGCGAACATGTTCTCAGAAAGTCATGTATTGGTTCCTCGATGCGATAAAAATATAGCGTATTAGTACTATGTCATATTTCATTATTATCTTGGCATCCGAGAGTTCCGCTCGGATGCCAATTTATATACTGCTGTGGGGTAATCTTTTTTATAGATTGCAATATGACACTAAGTCCTTGCAATACTATTATCTCAGCAATTATTGAAGTTCTCGGAGCTCTGTTCAATGGGCCTCCTTCTTTACTCACTCCTGCATATAGAAAGACGTCACAGTTTTTAGCAAGCCATGAGACGAGATTTCCAGATACCCCTATTATCTTCGCTCCATTATTCTTTAGAGTCTCAATAGTTTTCTTCAACTCTGCAGTTTCCCCACTATTGGATATTGCAATTACAATATCCCCCGGCTTCACTTGTCCTGAGGATCCATGGACTGCTTCTGTTCCATGTAGTTCATAAGTCGAGGTCCCTGTAGATGACATAAGTGATGCTATATAGCTCGCTACATGTCCAGGCTTTCCTATCCCTGTTATGTGAATTCTACCATTATTTTGCTCCACATTTAAAATGATGTCAACTGCTTTCTTATAAAAATTATAATTTAAAATTCCATTCAATTTAGTAATCTCAGCAAGTGTTGTTTCCAAAAATATATCTAGTGCATCTACATGGTTTTGTGATATCATCGCTAAACCTCCCAATTATTTTCATGCGTTACTACTTTTCATTCATTGCATCTCTTCTGCTCTCATTCATTACATTGATTACCTCTTTGAAATAAGGTAGTGATGGTTGAGCCCCCGTTCTTGATACTGTCAATGCTGCAGCGTGATTTGCAAAATCGATTGCTTCTTCTTCGCTCATTCCTGAAGAAATGGAGGTGCAAAAAGACGCGACAAAAGAGTCTCCTGCTGCAGTAGGATCAATCACTTTAACAATGTCCACACATGGTCTATAAATGAATTTTTCTTTGTTCATAAAAACTACTCCATTGCTGCCAAGAGTGATAATTACATTTTTTACCTTTAACAGAAGCTTGCTTGCTATCCTCATTACATCATCCATATCGGGTTTATTATTTATCATCCTTATTTCTATTCCAGTGATATCTGATGCTTCATGCTCATTAGGAGAGATATATGTTAGTTTCGATAACAACCTATCGGATAGTAGTGCTGAAGGCGCAGGATTAAGCATTACAGGCACACCTTTTTCATAAGCATAAGATGCAACAGCTTCATTTACTTCCGTGGGTATCTCAAGTTGAAGCATTACTATATCAAAGTCTCCAATAATAATTTTTATGGGCTCAATATCCTTTACGGTGATTCTCATATTTGCTCCAGGGACTACGATAATCCTATTTTTTACTTTTTGTCCTTGTTTCACTTCAAGTAAAACATTTCCGACAGCGGATGAAACTTCCTTATCTCTGGAAGTGTACTTAGTGTCTATTCCTGATTCATTGGCTGATTTTATTAATTCGCTGCCAAAGAAATCTTCCCCTACTCTTCCTACCATAGTTACGTTGGCACCAAGTCTTGCAGCCTGCACTGCCTGGTTTGCTCCTTTTCCTCCTGCAGCAGTTGAAAAAGATATTCCGTCTATAACAGTCTCTCCTTCATCAGGTATCTTATTTGTTTTGACTATCATATCCATTACATAACTTCCTACCACTAGTATCCTCGGTTTATATTTCATACATTTACCTCAATAGCTCTAAGTTGAATTACTCTCGAAGTTCACCTTCCAGTGGACAGTGAACCTCGGGAATAATAAATATCCTTGACTCAATTGTAACAAATATATTTTGAGATTGGCATAGTAGCAATAATTAATCATCTATATTTTGTTTTTGGTAGATTAGGAGTACCGCAGTTGGAGGTGCGGATAAAATCCTGGACCTAAAATCACAGGAGGTGTGTGGAGAGGGTATATTAAATTGGACACTAGTTAAGTATGAAAGGTGGTCAAAATGGTACAACAACGCAGACGCTACGATCGTCAATTCAAATTGTCTGTATCCAAGTTAATTATTGACGAAGGAATGCCTGTAAGGGAACTTTCTGAAGAACTTAATGTCAAGGATACAACACTTAGACGGTGGTCAAAAGAGTATGAAGAACTGGCGGATCGCGCTTTCCCTAGCAGTGGTTCACCGAAGTTGAGTAAGGATTACGAGATTGTCAAACTTAAAAAGCGAATTGAAGAATTGGAGATGGAAAACGATATCTTAAAAAAATTCCAAACCTTCTTGAAACAAGACCATGCGTGAGATATGAATTCCTTAAGCAACATCGCAATGAATATCGTCCAATCAAGAGGGCTTGTAAAATTTTAAAAGTATCTACTTCAGGATATTATGAGTATTTGGGACGTAGAAAATCAAACAGCCAAATTGAGCGCGAAGCATTAGAAGGCTTTGTAGCAGAT
>DASRMZ010000036.1:0-16136 GCA_035647675.1 Thermoclostridium sp.
TTTTCAAACACAGTATTTGATGGTATTTCACCTTTAATTATTTTACAAAATAAACATTCTGACATTTTTCTTCCTCCACTTATAATATTTGTTGAGATTAAATTGCTAAAGTCTTATATAAGCTGCTCTTTTATTATTCTAACAGCAACTTCAAGTGCTTTTTCAATATCGTTTGGGTTTTTCCCGCCTGCTTGAGCCATATCAGGTCTTCCGCCACCGCCTCCGCCTACTGCTTTTGCTGCTTGGCTAATTACTTTTCCACTATTGACACCTTTAAGTACAGCTTCCTTTGTAGCAGATACGACCAAATTAACTCTTCCATCAAGAGCACTAGCTAAGACAACCACTGATGAGCCTATCTTATTTTTTATAGTATCTGCCATATTTCTAAGTGCTACCATATCCATTTGCTCCAACTCAGTTGCCAGTACATTTATGCCCGATATTTCTTCAACCTTATCCAGATAGCCATCAACCGATTTATTCATCACTTTTTCTTTGAATGACTTCAACTCTTTTTGAGTGTTTTTCAGTTCATCTATAAGGTTTGAAACTCTTAAGCTGGTTTCTTCTGGAGTGGTTTTTACGATATCTGCTACGCTCTTTAAGATTTTCTCTTGTTCCTTATACCATGAAATTGCTTCCATTCCCGTCAATGCTTCAATACGTCGCACACCTGAAGCAATACCGTTTTCGCTTATAATTTTTATAAGTCCTATCTCACCAGTTGAGTAAATATGTGTACCACCACAGAGCTCTTTACTGTAATCGCCTACAGATACAACACGTACTATGTCACCATACTTTTCACCAAACAAAGCTACTACACCCAATTCTTTGGCTTTATCAATAGGCATTTCCTTTATTGATACAGCATAATTGGCTAAAATAATTTCATTTACTTGTTGCTCAACCTGTTCAATCTGCTCTTGTGTCAACTGTGAAAAATGCGTAAAGTCAAATCTTAAGCGCTCTGGTGCGACAAAAGAACCTGCTTGATTTACATGCTCACCCACAACATTTTTTAATGCTTTTTGAAGTATATGCGTGGAAGTATGGTTTCTTGCAGTACTTTTTCTTTTTACTATGTCAATTTTTGCTGTAACCTCTTCACCAAGCTGTACCATACCAGATTTTACTTTCCCTATATGAAGGTATTTGCCATCTGAAGTTACTTTGCAATCATCAACCGACATTTCAAAGTTTTTGCTTACAATAACACCTGTGTCACCTATTTGCCCACCACTTTCAGCATAAAATGGCGTCTTATCCAATACAATAGTTATCTCTTCATCCATTTGTGCATTATCTACTAATTCACCATTATTAATAATAAACTTTACCAGAGCTGTCGTCTCAAGGTCATTGTAGCCGGTAAATTCAGTGGTAAACAATTTGTTCTCACCTGTAAAAAGATCCTTTTCCCATGCAGAACCTTCTTTTTTCAAATATGCTTCCCGTGCTTTTTCCTTCTGTTTTTTCATTTCTTCATTGAAGCCGTCCTCATCAACGTTCATAGCATTTTCATGAGCTATTTCTCTTGTTAGGTCAATGGGAAAACCGTAAGTATCATGTAGCTTGAAAACCACATCACCGGATATAATTGTTTTTCCTTGTTTGTTCAAATCGCTTATGTGTTGTTCTAATATGCTCATACCTTGGTCTACGGTATTGTAAAACTTTTCTTCCTCAATGGAAATTACCTTCTTAATATAATCACGTTTCTCATCCATGTGTGGATAAGCATTCATAGAGACATCAATTACTGTATCAGCTAATTTTGAAAGGAACGCCTCATTAATACCTAATAGCCTTCCATGTCTAGCAGCACGACGTATAAGCCTTCTTAAAACGTATCCCCTTCCTTCATTAGAAGGTAGAACACCATCAGAGATCATCATAGCAGAGCTCTTTATATGATCTGTTATAACGCGTATTGATACATCCACCTTTGCATCCTTGCCGTACTGTACTCGAGCAATATTGCAAACATAATCTAACAAGTGCTTATTTGTATCAACTTCAAAAATATTATCAACCTCTTGTACAACACATGCAAGTCTCTCAAGACCCATTCCAGTATCAATATTCTGAGATTTTAACGGTACATACGTCATGTCAGCTTGACGATAGAACTGGGTGAAAACAAGGTTCCAAACTTCAATAAATCTATCGCATTCGCAACCAACAGTGCAGCTTTCATCACCACAACCCTTATCTTTACCACGATCATAGTGGATTTCTGAGCATGGTCCACAAGGTCCTATTCCATGTTCCCAAAAGTTGTCTTCCTTGCCCATCCGGAAGATTTTCTCTTTCGGAAGCCCCACTTGTTTGTTCCATATATCAAACGTTTCATCATCTTCAAAATAAATAGAAACGTAAAATTTGTCTTGTGGAATGCCAAGAACCTCAGTTAAAAACTCCCACGCCCACTCAATTGCTTCTTTCTTAAAATAATCTCCAAAGGAAAAATTGCCTAGCATTTCAAAAAAGGTTCCATGGCGCGATGTTTTCCCTACATTTTCTATGTCGGGTGTACGTATGCATTTCTGACAGGTTGTAACTCTTTTTGAAGGTGGAACTTGTTGTCCTGTAAAATATGGTTTAAGTGGCGTCATGCCAGCATTAATTAATAAAATACTTGGATCATTATCTGGAATCAGCGAAAAACTTGGCATACGAAAATGATCTTTACTTTCAAAAAAAGATAAATATTCTTCTCTTAATTCATTTAATCCTAACTTCTTCATGATGAACCCTCACTTTAGCTCTTTTAAACTAACATTATTTTATCAAAAACATATACACTAATATGCTGTTTGCTCTAAAACAAAAGCAAATTATGGATAAAGCTTATTTTTCCAATTCGCTTACTCAAGTATACGAAATCCATAGAATTGCGTCAAGTGCATAGATCCATTACCCTGATACCATTCGATAGACTTTTTTTACTATTATTCTTATCATGGCAACCACTGGAACTGCAAATACAAGACCAAAAAAGCCAAATAAACGTCCACCGACTAAAACAGACATGATGGTTATTATTGGATGTAAACCAAGTTTTCCTTTAATAACCTTGGGTGATAGAATAATATTGTCGAGCTGCTGAACAACGACAAATACTGAAATTACCAAAATAGCTTTTACAGGAGATATGGTTAATGCAATTACAACGGCGGGTATCGCCCCAATATATGGACCGAAATATGGTATTATATTTGATATTCCACCTAGAAATCCAAGAAGAATTGCGTAGGGCATTCCAATGATGTAGAGCCCTATTGTTTCAATAATTCCAATGATAATTGCTATTAATATCTGCCCTTGTATAAACTTCAATACAACTCGATGAATATCCCTTAAAAAGCAAATAATTTCTTCACTATATTTCTTCGGGAATATTCGTTTAAAGTTCTCAATTAACAACTCTTTGTCTTTTAAAATGTAAAATGAAATTATCAGGCCAACCAATACATCTATTATCGCAGTTATGGTTTTGGGTATAAGAGTAACTAAGCTGTATAACCCTGCTATTGTTTTTTGTTGCAATATTAAAAATCCATTGTTAATTTCTATCTTTATTTTTTCGTATAAATCAGAATGTAGGTTTTTTTCTATTATATCTAAAAGGTTCTGGTATACCGAATCAAATATCTCTGGAATAACCTTGGCTAGCTCAGTAATATTTTCACCCATAATGGGTATTATCCATTTCAACATTACAGAAATAATAATGATAATTAATAACATTGATAAAATAATGCTCAACGTTCTTGAAATACTTCTTTTTTCAAAACAATCAATTATAGGCAAAAGCAAATAAGTGATAATTATTCCAATAATAAGTGGTAGCAATGCACTAATAAACTCTTTACCAAAACTAGCACTTAAAAAAATAAGCCCTAGAATTAGAGCTAACATAATAAGAATTTTTATGGATCGGCTAAACTCCACAAGTTACCTCCATATTTGTAATATGAACATTTGCGATGTTTACATGCTGTATACGCTATACAATATATTGTGGTATCCACAAGATATTGCCATAAAATTTGTTCACCACATATTGCACAGCTAATATTTATTATGGTTACACCACAAAGCCTTGATATGTACCTTTTCTCAAAACGCATGTTTTGTTTTGAGAAAAGATTTTCAAAGGGGAAGATTTTTCGATGATTAATGCATCATACTGCCAATATTAGACATCATGCGCTTAGAACCTTTGCACACGTCTTTGCCCATTCGCATAATGCGTCTTTTTGTCCTTTTCATGTTTATGTCACCGCTTTTCACCATATATATCATAGTACCGACAATTCCACCAATAATTATTCCAGTTGTTAAACCCATCTTCATTAATGCCGCCTCCTTTTTCTTATGCTTTTTTATATATTTTTTAATCGTTAATTGTAAACCATTACATATATTCTTAATTAATCCAGTTCTTAATTCCTTTTTGGAGCTCTTTTATACTTTCCTTTGTATTTTTATCAATCCTAACTAGTTCATCCGAAAACTCAACTGTACTAAATACCGGCATTTTACTCCTACCTAACCATAGGTCCTGCATAATACTGTTAGAAATAACTACTTCTTTTATTTTACCGTCCGACTTATCAAAGGCAAAATCAACAACCTTACCCACCCATTTTCCCTTTTCATCAACTATTGATTTATTTAGTATATCTTCAATAAAAATATGTTGTTTTCTTATAGTACCTGGTAAAATCTTAATATCTGTTTCACGTTCAAGCGTAATACCTTCACGTTCAATTCTTTCTGATTTTGCTAGTAGAAAATAACGGTATTTCATCTCTGTGTTTTTTCTTTCTAATACAAAAGCAATAACTGTTTTATAAGCTGGATTTATCATCACATCTTCTATATGCCCAACATTTCTATGCTTAAAATAAACTGATGCACCATCACATTTAGACCAGTAATGCATTAAGTACTTCCTTTCATTGTTAGATCATTTTGCCATGTTACATATTTTACGCACCACTGTACAATATATTGTGGTATGCATAAGAGTTTGGCATTACATATAGTACAGTTAATATATATTTGAGTTACATTGCAAAAGCTTTTTGTATTGATTTCATAGTTATTATTCCTTGAAATACATAAAACAATGCGTGGTTTTTGATTTGACTAAATTTACATGTTCATTTAAAATTGAGCTATCATTTTGCATGCTGTTTATATCATATGTTATATTAGATAAAGAAACACCGCAAAATGGCCTAATAAGCAGTAAATTATTGGCTCCTAGGAGGATTAAATGAATAAACAATTAAAAAAAGAGCTTGGAATAGATATATCTTCAATTTTACTTCCAAAACATAACATAGACCTTGAAAAATGGGCAGTTGTCGCCTGTGATCAATATACATCCGAACCTGAATACTGGGATAATGTTGACAATCTGACTGATGAAGCACCTTCGACCTTACGCTTAATTTATCCAGAGGTTTATCTTGATGAAGGCCACGATGCAAAGCATAATAGAATTGCGTCAATTAACAAGGCAATGTGTGGTTATCTTGACAATAAATATTTCTATGAGGTTCAAAACTCATTTATTTACATAGAAAGAACTATTAGCACAGGAAAGGTACGTAAAGGTCTATTATGTGCAATTGACTTAGAGCATTATGACTTTTCAAGGGGCTCTAACAGCTTAATACGCGCTACAGAAGGAACTATTTTGGATAGGCTACCTCCAAGAATACGCATACGTGAAAAAGCCTGCCTTGAATCACCCCATATAATGGTCTTATTTGATGATCCTGATGATACAATTATTGGACCTATCACAAACAATAAAAATAGTATGGACAGGCTCTATGCATTTGATTTAATGATGAATGGTGGGCATATTGAAGGTTATCAATTAAACGATACCCATATTCTCCAAAACGTTTACAATGGTATGCTAAATTTAAAGTCACCAGAAACATTTTCAAAAAAATACAATGTTGCACCTTCTACCAATCCATTACTATTTGCTGTAGGTGATGGCAATCATTCATTAGCAACTGCAAAATCTTGCTGGGAAAACATTAAAAAAACTCTTTCCGATGCAGATATTGATAACCATCCTGCAAGATATGCACTTGTGGAGCTTGTAAATGTCCATGATTCTGGCCTTGAGTTTGAGCCAATACATAGAATACTATTTAATGTGAATATGGATAATGTTTTGAATGAATTTGTTAAGTTTTACACCGAAAAAGGTGTTGAATGCGGATATGAATATATAGACGAGCTAAAGGATATACCCCACGCTAAGTCTTCAATGCATGTAATAGCTTTTATACATAAAGAAAAAATAGGTTATATATGGGTGAAAAAACCTCTTTATACTCTTGAGGTTGGAACATTGCAATGTTTCTTAGATCACTATCTAAAAAATAATCAAGATATAATTATTGATTATGTGCATGGAGACGATGTTGTTCAAAGACTTAGCGTTCAAGATTCAAATATAGGATTTGTATTGCCTTCGATGGAAAAGGGAGATTTATTTAAAACTGTAATCTCTGATGGTGCTCTTCCAAGGAAAACATTTTCAATGGGCGAAGCAGAGGATAAAAGATATTACCTTGAGTGTCGGAGAATTCTACCTGATCATATGCGGTAACCTTCAATATGAAGGCATCTGTACTTTTTATAAATATAATTGCTTATAGGATAATAGTCCCGATCATAGGTATGGGTAGCTATTTTGATGTTTTGTATATTAGGTGTTTTACCGAGCTCTACAATAAATAAAGAATGCCTAAAAATAGTGCCATCGAATGATAATTGAATTATATCGCCTGTTTTTACTTGTGAAATCGGGACTTCAGATGCAAAAGGACCTGCACCATTATTTTTTGTTAAAAATTCATACAGGAACTGTACTCCTGTCCAAGACGCGGTTCGATTATCGCTACTGTAATAATACCATCCATATATTGGCTTGTGGTTCATTGTTTTGTTGCCTGCATAAATACATTGAGATATAAAGTTTGTACAATCGCCACCTAGCTTGCTAAAATCAAGGTAATTTGGATTTCTACCATATGCCCATTTATGTGCATATTCAATTGCGTCCCCTGCTTTATATGCTTGTATTTTCATAATCTCTTTTTACAGATAAGCATTCCTATACAGTTTATTCAGCATATTTTATAAGGTTACTATTAGCAATTAAATAAACATATTTCTCAATTCCTTCATAATCTTTTTTTCAAGCCTTGAAACCTGCACTTGGGATATTCCAAGCATTTGCGCTACATTTTGTTGTGTTTCCTCTTTAAAGTAACGAAGATATACTATTTTTCTTGATCTATCATCAAGGTTTTCAATGGCTTTTTTAAGTGCTAAACGATCTAGAATAGCAGACTCTTTATACCTTACATCTTCAACTATTAGCTTATCTATTAAGTACATGGAGTTTTCACTATCACCAATGGTCCTATACAGTGATTCAGGCTGGTATCCTGCTTCAAGTGCCTGAACTAATTGTTCAGGTTCAACATCGAGTTTATCAGCTAATTCTTGTAATGATGGAGATTTGCCAGTTGTTTTTTCTATATGTTCCCTAACTGCGCATGCTTTTTGTCCGAGCTCCTTTAACGCTCTACTTACTTTAATAGCTCCGTCATCTCTAAAAAAGCGTTTAATTTCACCCATAATCATTGGTACTGCATAGGTTGAAAATCTAACTTCAAATCCAGGATCGAATTTTTTTATAGCTTTTACAAGTCCTATACATCCTATCTGGAAGATATCCTCAGCTTCAGTATTGCGACCTTTAAAGCGCTTTACTATACTCCATACAAGCCCTATATTCTCTTTAACTAGAGTATCCTGAGCCTCTTTATCACCTTTTTGAGATTGCAAAATTAAATTTAAAGTTCTATCTATAAAATCCTCATTATCGTAAATTCTATCCTTCACAAAAAAACTCCTGTTCTAAGCTAAGTGAAATGAAATAAATTCTATTATATTAACTGAGTGAGCATTTTGCGATGCGAATTTTCTAAGCTCTGCTTTACAATATGTTGTGGTTATGATAGAGAGTTTCTCAATACATATTGTAAAGCTGGTATTTATTGAGGGTACAGCGCAAAAGCCTTTATTGGGGTTACATCCAAAAGCTTTTATTTAAGATACTTCGCAATAGTCCTTTAATAAGTTTATCAAAATGTGAAACCTACACTGCTTAACTGTTGGTAATCTTCTTTCTCATAGTTATTCTTGTGCCTTTTCCCTTTGATGATTCGATTTCGAGGCCATCGGTGAAGCTTTCCATTATTGAAAAGCCCAGTCCCGATCTTTCCAACTCAGGTTTTGTTGTATATGCGGGAATTCTTGCTTTGTCAATGTCTTCTATTCCAACACCTTTATCTTCAACAACAACCTTTATTTCACTATCGTAAAGAACACATTCCATATAGATAATTCCTTGTCTTTGTTCATAACCGTGAATAATTGCATTAGTCACAGCCTCTGATACTGCTGTCTTCAAATCTGTCAATTCCTCGAGAGTTGGATCTAGTTGTGCTGCAAATGCAGCTACTACTACTCTTGCAAATGCCTCATTAGTTGACTTGCTGTCAAATTCAATTTTCATCTTGTTTATCGACTGCATTTCTCATAACCTCACAATACACTTTAGTCCTGTTTTTTAGGTATAACCATTTTCTATACTCTCAGCTTATTTTCATCAATTTATTTATACCTGACATCTTCAATACCTTTGAAATCACTTTGTTCGCGTTTTTAATTGTCATACTACCACCAAAGCTTAAAACCCTTCTATACCTACCTGCAATCATGCCTATCCCCGAACTATCCATAAAGGTAACTTCTCTCATGTCGAGTACAAGCATTTTTACAGATGATTCTAAAATAAGTAAATCAATAGTATCTTTGATTTTAGAAGTGGTATGGTGATCTAGTTCTCCTTTTAGAAAAACAGTCAATACACTTCTATCCTGCTTAACTGTAATGTCCAATGCAATCACTCCATTCCTCTCATACTATTCTTTATTTCCCGAAAAAACCCTTTTATTCCTACTTAGTTACATCAGCTGCCATCTGTTGGAGATTCCTCATACGATGATTAACACCGGATTTACTAAGCTCTGGACTTAGCATCTTACCAAGCTCTGACAAGCTTGCTTCTGGGTTTTCCAGCCTCAAGCGAGCTATTTCCTTTAGGTTTATAGGAAGATTTTCAATGCCAATAGTACGATCGAGTAGTCTAATACATTCAACTTGTTTTAGAGATGCATCAACTATTTTTCCTAAATTCGCAGTTTCACAGTTTACAATTCTATTAACTTGATTTCTCATATCCTTTAAAACGCGTATATTTTCCATTTCCAGCAGAGCATTATGAGCATTTATAATATTTAAAAAGTCTACGATATCCTGCCCTTCCTTCATATATACTACAAAATTATTGTTACGCAGCAAGCTTTTTGGCTTTAGTTCAAAGTATTCCATATATCTCATATATTCGCTTGCTATTATATCGCTAGTAAATGATAATTCGACATGGTATGATTTATCAGGATTAGTAACAGAACCAACAGCAAGAAACCCACCTCTTAAGTAGGCCCGTATACAACATCTGTCCTGTAGTATAAAATCGGTATAATTAATTCTACCTTCAGAAAGCTCAATGTTCATACCAATGGATTTTAGAAGCTTTAGACTTTGCTGTGAATTGAAAGATTTTCGAAAGTTAAGCCTGTATACCACATGCCTTTTAAACCTTGTTGATTTCTCTCCTCTAATTTCAACACCATTTGGAATTAATTCTTTCATTCTACCAAACATTAACCTTGATACCGCAGCGTGTTCGGTAATAAATGCAATTGTTTTATTTTTACCTGCATTACGAATACTAAGCCCTGCCCGTAGCATACCTGCTAGCTCTGCGAATTTGCAGCATGGTTCACCATTTTGAAACCTGCATAGCTCGTCCTTAATATCAGATGAAAAAGACATATTAACCCCCCACAAAAATATGAATTCAATTGGCGTTACAGCTCACACCGTTTATGTTTTGGGATATAGATATGCACATTTATTATTCACATGTATATCTCAATTTAAGTAGGGGGAGATTCGGTTGCTTTAGTTGACGCCAGCGGCAATGCTCCGAAGTCCATGCTGCCTACCCTAAATATTAAACGTGATAATGAGCGACCCGTGAGCCTTTGGCCACTCACTAAAAGCATCGCACAATTTAAGACGTTGCGTTAGATTTAGTGCTTTTGCCGCAAAGGAAACAAATCACCTGAAGCATGCCCCCGGGATGGGTAAGCCGCAACTCACAAAAATGCTTTTTAATATTCTAGTTGCATTTTTGCTCAAACAGTCGGCTTGCGGTTCCTCATCCTGACTATACAGCTCTTGCAAATGAAGCGTCGTTTCCGTTAGTGCACATCTATATCTCAAAATATGACGGGAGTGAATTGTAATTCAAAAAGCTGCATCGCAGAAGCCTTTGTTATGTATATCTGGAAATGGTGGCCATTCTTATGTTATAATATCAATACACCACATATGCATTGTGAACGTCAATTTAAAGAATGTAGAGTGGATGCAGCGTGGTTATGAATAGAGGATTTTCCTATTTACTTAATTAATGAGGGGAAATTAAATGAAGCCACTTATCAAAACAATTAAAGGCAGGATAATTATTTCAACCCTTTTATTTTCATTTGCTTTATCCATTTTTATCGCAGTTATAAGCTATAGGGTCTACCATAATTATTTACGTAATAACCTCATTCAATCATCAGAGTTGAGTCTTCAAGTAATAGGGGACACAATAAATACTGATCTGAAAAATGCATACTCACTTGCTCAATGGTGCCAAACAAATAATACAATTGGTGAATTTTCTCTATACGGTACAAAATCATCAACGCAAAAGCTGAAGGTATATGACGATTTAAACGAGCATTATAATTCAAACAATTCATCTGAATATATCCAAAGAGTTTTAGTGGCAAGTAATCTTAAGCAATTCGTTCAAGTGGTTTTGATCAGCCATTCAAGCAGCATTGATGTGTTTGAAGTAGTTGATGATCTAGAGTATTTTGATACTGCGCTAAAAAGTCACGATTATTATTTTGATATGGGGTTTGTATATGACCCTTTCAGAATTAAAAGTAAATTAAGTGTACTTCCACTTATTCGCCCTATACATAGCCTGTATGACTCTAATGTTACTGGCTGGATTTTTATCAGTATATCCCCAAATCTATTCTCCGATGCCATTAATACATATTATCATAGTAGTGATGAAGCTATTTATCTCACTTTAGCCAATAATACTTACCTATATAAAGATGGGACATTTGTGCCTGTCGATTATGCGGATGATTTTTTCATACAAGACGACAATAGTAAATTTACCACCCTATATGACAATACAGTTATTAGTACAGAACAGGAGGGAGGCACATACCTTGTTACTCGACCCCTCGTTTCACCAAATTGTTACTTGACTAAGGAGATTAATATCAACGAACTAGTCTCACAAACCAATTTTTTTATTTTAATTCTATTAATAATAAGCCTTGTTATAGTTTTGGCGGGGTTTTTTATGTCATTATTACTCAATAAAGTGGTAAACACACCCATTACTAAGATGCAGGATACCATGACCAAGATCTCTGGTGGTGATTTTTCACGTGACGTCTCCATTGAGTGGGACAATGAGTTTGGTGATATAGGAAGAGGGATCAATCAGCTGTCTGCAAACATTCAAAACCTAATGGCTAGCAGATTAGAAATGGAAAAACAAAAGAGAGATTATGAATATCAAATGCTACAAAACCAAATAAACCCCCATTTCCTTTACAACACACTCGCCTCCATAAAGTGGATGGCAACTGTACAAAATGCGCCAGGTATAGCTGAAATGACAACTGCACTATCACGGTTATTGAAGGATATTTCTAAAGGAGAAAATCGGTTTATTGCTCTTTCGGAGGAGTTAAGTTTATTGATGGATTACTACACAATTATGAAGTACCGCTATGGTGGAACCATTCGTGTTGAAATTAAAACGGATGATGAGCAGCTCCTTGGCTGTCAAATTATAAAGTTTACTCTACAACCAATCGTTGAAAATGCTATCTTCCACGGAATTGAACCAAAGGGCTCTTCGGGCACTATATCCATTCATGTTTTCAAAAATGAATCAAGTGATCTGCAAGTTGATATCACTGATGATGGTGTTGGGATGGATGAAAATATGATACAATCGTTATTGTCTGAAAGGTACGATAAAAGCAAAACAACGTTTTTTAAAAGAATAGGTATTGCGAATGTACATAACAGAATCAGGCTTGAGTATGGCAGTAAATACGGAATATCCATCAGAAGCAAACTGGGGAGCTTTACAACCGTTACGATACTTCTACCATATATACAAACATCAACGTTTACAGATAAATCCAATGATATGAGAAAGGATTAGTACCTGATGATACAGCTATTGATTGTTGACGATGAGCCGTTAGTACAAATAGGGATAAAGTCCATGATAAATTGGGCGCTCTTAGGCATAGAAATATGCGGCATAGCCTCAAATGGTGAGGAAGCACTTCTAATGATTGAAAAGCACTCTCCGCAAATTGTTATTACCGACATAAAAATGCCTATAATGAATGGTTTAGAGTTAATGCAAGAGTGCCAGAGAAGATATGGACGTCTGCCTTTATTCATAGTACTGACAAGCTATGAGGAGTTTCACCTGGCTAAGGAGGCCTTGTCATTACACGCTGTTGATTATCTTGTAAAATTGGAATTGTCTGAGGATAGCCTAAAAACAAGCGTAATTACCGCTCTGAATATTTATAACGAAGTTTCAAAATCTTCAACTCTCCAAACACATTCTGTACCCATAGAAACCCTTCTTTTCAACGAACGTTTTTTTATTATGCTATTAAATAATTTGTTCGAAAATGATGAACAATTTAATTTACAGTCCCAAATTCTATCTTTGGACTTTAACACTGCAGGTTTCTTGGCTTCTTATATGGAAATAACAGAGCCGAAATCTGGCTCAATGGATCCAATACAACAGTTGAATTTCTTTTCTAGCACTCTTCAGATGGTGAAAACATTATTGCCGAAATATATCAACTGTTATATTACTGCTTTAGATGTTAGACATTTTGCCATCATATTTTTGATCTCAGAAGATATAAAAAATGAATTTGAAGAAATAGTACAGAATGCAATAAAAAATACTGACGAAATGCTTAAAAACTATTACGGCGCTTCCATACATGGTACTGTGGGACGATTGGTAGAAAAGCCGTTGGATATATCTGCTTCTTTCCAAGATGCAAGACATATTTTTAACAAATCCACTGCCGAAAAACCTTTATTATTCTTCCCTGAAATAGACGTTGAAAAACCCATTAAAAATACGTTTAATATTTCAATATTCAAAAATGATATTGTGTCAGCTTATGAGGAATTTGATTCGAAACGATTAAAAACTGTTTTCTCATCAATTGAAGAGTTGTTCATAGAAAGGCCATCTTACCACTTACAAGCATTGGATGCAGCAAGTAATATTCTATATCTGTCCATATCACTGCTGCCAAATGGTGAGGAATTGGTTTCAAATATTTTCAGTGATCACCCTCAAAAATATCGAAGTCTTTTTACCCTGACCACCACAGAGCAAATTCTGCAATGGCTTAACACATTGTTTGATGGCTTATGCTCATACTTTTCGACGCAAACAAAGGATTATAAAAATCAAATTGTTATTAATGCAAAGCAGTACATAAAAAACAACTATAAAACAAAATTAACTCTCAATGAAGTGGCTGCTGCTCTTGGGATCAGCCCCAACTATCTAAGTCATCTATTTAAGAAATGTTCGGATTGTGGCTTCATTGATTATGTAAGCCAAGTAAAAATCAAGCAGGCTAAAAAAATAATGGCAGAAAAAAACCTTAAAGTATACGAAGTTGCCAATGAGCTTGGGTTTGATAATGCATTTTACTTTAGTAAGGTTTTTAAAAAAGTTGAAGGCTGCTCGCCAAGTGAGTATATGAACAAGAAATTAATCTAGCAGAACATACTTTTTCGGTACTCTCTATTCATAATAATACGAAGAATATCTATTGTAGTAAGCCCCCGCTGAGCCTTTGTTCAATTTTGTTAGTATTACACCAAGAATATTAGCATTGACATTTTCAAGTGCACTTTTTGCGCTTTGTGCCATTTCAATCTTTGATTCTCCCGATGCTACTACAAGTATTACTCCATCTGTCTTTTTCGAAAGGATGGCGGCGTCTGCCAAAACCCCCACAGGAGGCGTATCAATAATAATTATATCAAAATTATCTTTAAATCTGTCTAATAAGACATCCATTTTCGTCGATTCAAGAATTTCAGTTGGATTTGGAGGTATTATTCCGCATGTAAGTATATATAGATTTTCAATTCCTTTTACTTGCTTAATGGCCGTTTTGGGTTCAATATCATCAATAATTATATCCACAAGTCCTATATCATTTGGTACACCAAAGTATTTATAGACTCTTGGCTTTCGCAAATCAGCTTCAATAATAAGAACCTTTTTCTCGGCTTGAGCCATGGAAATTGCAATATTTGCAGATGTAGTAGTTTTTCCTTCTGCTTGATCCGGGCTGGTCACAACTATTGTTTTTATTTGATTATCCACCCCTAGAAACCCAATATTTGTTCTTAGAGAACGGTAGGCTTCTGATGCATGGGCCTTAGGAGCATGGTAACAAATTAAATTCTTACTAAAATTATTATCTATATCCATAGTATCTCTTATAGGTTTTTCCACGTTTGTATCCCCTTTCTTCCCCATCAAATTCAGGTATCTCTCCAATAACATTTATGTCAAGGTAACGCACCACATCTTTTTTATCCTTTATGGTGGAATCTAAATACTCTATTAAAAATATTAATCCCACTCCGATCATAATACCGATAACTGCTGCAATAGCAAGATTCATTTTTTTGTTGGGTTTTATGGGCCTTGTTGGCAACTCAGCTTGATCGATGATTTTCACATTATCTACTTCCATTATTTCTTCTGCTTTAACTATAATAAAGTCAGATAGAGCATTTGCAATATTCACTGCTAATTGTGGATCGGTGCTTTTGCATGCAATTTTCATCAATCTGGAATTACTTGCTGTGGTTACCTCAATATGATCTTGAAAGCTTTCAATGCTTATGTCAATATTAAGCCTTTCAATTACTTCTCTAGCAGCTAATCGACTTTTTATAATTTCCCGGTAATCCGAGACCAGTTCGTCATTTAGCTTTATTTCCCCAAGTTCAATAGCTCCTGATTTATTTCCTTCTTTTCCAACAAAAAGAGTTGTTTCCGCCTTATATACAGGTTGGATAAAATGAAACGAAACTATGAATGAGGTTGCTACCGCTATCGCAAAGAAAATGGCGATTATCCACCACTTTCTTATCAACATGTAAATAATCTCCTTTAAGTCAATCTCCATGAAATCATTATACGGCTCCTGTTGCATATCAGTTTCTCCTTAAAGACGCTCTTAATAACGTGCTCTTAATAAATTCAGACTTAAAACTCTTTTACTCAAAATGACATTCCAATCTAAAATTATCTCTTCGTCTTTAATTATCTTTAACGGATTGGTGGCAAAAAGCATCCCAGCCTTTTTAACCCCAAACTTCGAAGAAACAATATCATAAGCATGTCCAAGTCTTGGGCTACGCACTTTGTCTGAATGGCAATCAGACGCAACAGTGCACACCATGTTTCTTAAAATCAATTCCATAGCAGTCCTATATATCTTCCTGCCAGAATGACCTATGATGGACGTGCCATTAACTTGAACTAAGCATCCCATCTTTATGAACTTGATAATAACACTGGGGTCGTGGATAACCTCACAGTATCTCTCAACGTGTGCTAATATTGGTATATAGCCTGCCTCTAAAAGACCATACAACAAACATTCAGCATTCTGTGGAATAGCTGAAAGTGAAAATTCAACTAAAACATATTTTGAGTTATTAAGGGTCATACATTTGTTTTTCTTCAAATGATTTAATGAATATTCATC
>DASRMZ010000037.1:0-2334 GCA_035647675.1 Thermoclostridium sp.
TATGTAAAATATGTAACATCGCTAAATTTCAAAGAAAAACGTAAATTCCAAAGAAAAAACACTGGCTTTATCTCGCTAAAGTGGTATAATGTTAAAGTGTTTAAAGTTTGAAATTGGAGGAATTAAGGATGAAGAAATTTAAAATGAAGAAAACGGTAATAATGCTGATTGCGCTAACCATGGTTGTTGTCTTGGCAGCTTGCGGTGATGCTAACACTAATTTATCTCAAGATGAAAGTGATTTGGCTTATATTCATAAAAATGGCAAGATGATTATTGGTTACACTGACTACGCTCCTATGAATTATACAGATGAAAGTGGAACCTTCACTGGATTTGACACAGAGCTGGCAACTGTTGTTTGCGAGAAGCTTGGTGTTGAGCCTCAATTTATTGAGATCAATTGGGATACCAAGGAAGTGGAGTTGAGCGCCAAGTCGATCGACTGCATCTGGAATGGTCTAACAATCGACGAGGAGCGTAAGGCAACCATGGAAATTACCCAACCTTATATAAAGAATGCTCAGGTTGTTTTGGTCAAAGAAGGTACTACATATGAAAGCACTAAATCATTAGCCGACAAGACTGTAGCTGCTGAACAGGGGTCTGCCGGTGAAAAAACTATTCAGGCAGATGATAACTTGAAGCAGGCAAGCTATATTCCAAAGACCTTGCAAACTGAGGTTCTGATGGAAGTAAAGGCTGGGACTGTTGATGCTGGCGTGCTAGACTTAACCTTGGCAAATACCATGACCGGAGCAGGCACTAACTATGAGGATATTAATATAGTTGATTACTTGGCTGAAGAGAATTATGGTATTGCATTCCGAAAGGGTTCTGACATTTGTGCAAAAGTGAATACCATCATTGATGATTTAACTAAAGATGGTACTATGGATGAATTGGCTGATAAGTATGGACTAGAATTGGCTGAATAGGCTAACAACACATATGATAGGGATTGAGTGGCAGAGGTCTTTACCTTACTCTGCCACGTGTATATTGAGGTAAGAACAATATGAATGAAGTTTCTGTGATTATTAATCGTCTATCGGGGAGCTTTTTGCTTAACTTTAGACTATTTGCATTAACGCTTATATTTTCACTACCATTAGGATTGTTGATCTCTTTTGGAACCAGGAGTCGGTTTAGTTTGATTCGTTGGTTGTTGAGAACTATAGTTTGGGTAGTTCGAGGAACGCCCTTAATGCTTCAGCTTATGATAATATTTTATGGGCCAGGCCTTTTGAATCTGTCTTTTTCCTGGCCAAGTGGCTCTTCAGGGCGCTTTGTTGCTGCAACGGTTGCATTTGTCATTAACTATGCCTGCTATTTTTCGGAGATTTTCCGAGGCGGTATTGAGAGTATACCCAAGGGGCAATATGAAGCTGGTCAGGTTTTGGGTATGACAAAGGTGCAGATTTTTTTCAAGGTTACTCTGCTTCAGGTGGTAAAGTGCATCCTACCGCCAGTTGGCAATGAAGTTATTACCTTAGTTAAGGATACATCTCTAGCTCGTATAATCGCTAATAAAGAGATTATTATGATGGCTGGAGAATATAGCAGTAAAGGACTTATTTGGCCCCTCTTTGGCACAGGTATCTATTTCCTTGTCTTTGTGGGCGTCCTAACCGTACTGCTTGATTGGTTAGAAAAAAAACTTAGTTATTTCCGTACATAAAGGAGGGTATATCAATGGCAGTTTTAGAAGTCAAAAATATAGAAAAGCATTTCGGAACCCTCGAGGTCTTGCGAAAGATAGATTTTTCCCTGGAGAAAGGTGAAACGATTGCAATAATTGGTTCTTCCGGAAGTGGTAAAACCACACTATTGCGATGCCTCAACTTCTTGGAGAGGCCTGATAACGGAAGTATCATCGTCAATAATGATGTAATTTTTGACGCAATGGATCCTGCTACTCAGTTGGAAAGTGAAGTGAGAAAAAAACGCCTACATTTTGGCTTGGTTTTTCAAGATTTTAACCTATTTCCTCAATACACTGTCCTTAAAAATGTTACTTTGGCAGCAGAGCTTTTGGCAAAGGAACGGCCTAATTTTAAACAAGAGAGAAAAACCATCCTACAAGAAATTCAGGCTCAGGGTAAAGAGCTTCTTTCCCAGGTTGGTCTATCAGATAAGCTGGAATGTTATCCTCATCAGATATCTGGTGGGCAGAAGCAGCGGGTAGCTATCGCTCGCGCCTTGGCTTTAGAACCAGACATTCTGTGTTTTGATGAACCTACTTCTGCCTTGGATCCTGAGCTCACTGGGGAAGTGCTGAAAGTCATTAGGAATTTAGCAGAACGCAACACTACAATGATCATCGTGACTCAT
>DASRMZ010000038.1:0-17152 GCA_035647675.1 Thermoclostridium sp.
TCATTATAATTAACTATGTCAACGATTATCGGCTTAAGCATTTTGCGATGTCATATACCTGTTACAGTTCACTCCATTAATATTTTGAGATATAGGTATGCACTAACGGAAACGACGCTTCAATTGCAAGAGCTGTATAGTTCAACTAATGTTTTCCTTATATTGCACAGCTATATCTCTTGGGTTACCTGTGAGCAGTAACATACATATTGCGATCCTTTATGCAATATATTGGACAATACACTGTTCACAAGTCGAATTCCCAGCTATCTGCAGCCATCTGTTCATTACAGATCGTCGGGGATCATGTCATTTCGAATTAAATCCTCATATGTTTCGCGACGTACAATAAGCCGATCCTTTCCATCCTTAACTAAAACCACTGGTGGCTTCTCAATCCTATTATAATTCATAGCCATGGAGTAGTTGTACGCTCCTGTCGCAAGTACGGCTATAATATCGCCTGCCTGAGTCTTTGGCATTTTAATATCCTTTGCAATTAAATCACCTGACTCACAGCATTTACCTGCAATTGTCACAACATCATCTTTAGCACTATTGGGCTTGTTTGCCAATAAAGCAGTATACTCCGAATTATATAGTGCATATCTAGGGTTATCACACATACCCCCATCTATGGAGATATATTTTCTTACACCCTCAATATTTTTAACATTTCCTACTTCATAAAGTGTTATGCCTGCTGAACCCACAATAGATCTGCCTGGTTCAATAAGGATACATAGATCTTTAATATTCTTCTCTTTCGCCACTCTTTTAACCACTTTCGATACCGACTCTACAAACTGATCATACTCTAAGTAAGCATCTTTTTCGGTATATCTTATTCCAAAGCCACCACCAAGATTAAGCTCATTTAGGTGAATATCAAACTCTTCTCTTATCTCAGCAATAAAGTTAATCATGACCTCTGCGGTTTTCATAAAGGGTTCTATTCCAAATATCTGAGAACCAATATGGCAGTGAACGCCAACCACTTCTATATTTTTCATTTTAGCTGCTTTTGCGATAATTTCATGAGCCTCTCTGTTTTCGAGAGCAACCCCAAATTTCGAATCAATCTGCCCGGTCATAACAGCCTCATGGGTATTTGCATCAATGCCTGGCTTAATACGAAATAGTATTTTCACCTTTTTGCCCTTTTTAGCTGCAATCTTTTCTATATTATGAAGCTCTGTCTCATTATCTACTACAAAGCGCCCCACATTGTTCTCTATGCCCATTTCAAGTTCATCAATAGTTTTATTGTTTCCATGAAAATAAACTTTGTCCATTGGAAAATCTGCTTTTATTGCAGTATAAAGTTCACCACCAGAAACTACATCCAGTCCAAGACCCTCTTGATTTGCAATTTTACATGCAGCGGTTGTACAAAATGCCTTGCTTGCATATAAAACTAATCCTTTACCATCATAATACTTATCCAAAGCTTTTTTGTACACCCTACAATTGTTACGAATAACCATCTCATCCATAACGTATAAAGGTGTCCCATATTTTTCGACAAGGTCAATTGTATCACAGCCGCCTATCTCTAAGTGCCCAGCTGCATTAATTTTTAAATTCTCTGTCATATTATCACCATCCATCATTGTTAAGCATTTTGTTTTATTAATTATTCTACCATTATACTTTTACTGAGTGCTTCCATAAGTTTTTAAAAACGGTATTTTTACCGCTAAGATGTATCGTAGCATTAAAAAACACTGCTGTATATTGGCGCATAACTTAAAATATACTACCATTTCTTATGCAAAAATGCAAGTTCCAAAACTAAAACTTGCATTTTTATTACATGAATCTTTACTATTCACAGGTAACCATGAATACACTTTGAAGCCCTAAACCAGAGCTTTTTGTTTTTGATCAAAAAAGACTATCTCCTTAATTGTGAGATAGTCTTTTCGTTTAGCAATATAATTACTTTAACTCGATAGTTGCGCCAACTTCCTTGAACTTTTCAACCATTGCATTGGCTTCGTCTTTGGAAATTCCTTCTTTAACGGTTGAAGGAGCTTTGTCAACAACTTCTTTTGCTTCTTTAAGGCCAAGACCTGTAACTTCACGTACAGCCTTGATAACCTTAATTTTTTCTGAACCGATTTCCTTTAGAATAACATCAAATTCTGTCTGTTCTTCTTCAGGAGCTGCATCGCCGCCAGCTGCAGGAGCTGCTGCAACTGCCATTGGAGCTGCTGCGGATACTCCAAATTCTTCTTCAAGAGCCTTTACTAGTTCGGATAACTCAAGAACTGTTAGAACTTTAATTTCTTCAATTAAATTTGTAACTTTTTCACTCATTATAATACCCTCCAATATAATTTTAAGCTTCAGCTTGTTTTTTTTCTGCAATCGCATTTAATGCTACTGCTAAACCACGAATATTTGCATTCAGGACACTAACTATACCATATAGCGGACCTGATAGACCACCAACTACCCTTGCTACTAATTCTTCCCTTGAAGGAAGACTTGCAATGGCTTTGATTTCTTCAACATCGACAATATTTCCTTCAACAATACCTGCTTTAATCTCAAGCACCTTATATTCTTTTGCATACTTTGATAATACTTTCGATGGAGCCACTGGATCCTGAAAGCTAATTGCAAGAGCTGTAGGACCGCTTAAATGTTCATCCAGGTCTTCATATCCGGTCTCTTTTGCTGCAAAACGGATAATTGAATTTTTAATAACAGAATACTCTATATCTGATTCTCTCATAGCTTTTCTAAGATTAGTATCCTGTTCAACCGTCAAGCCTCTGTAATCCGCTAATACAATAGATTTGGCATCTTTGAACTTTACTGTCAACTTTTCTACCTTATCTTTTTTCAAATTAAGGATTTTTTCACTTGCCATCTGTTGCACCTCCTCGCTGTTTGTACTCCGCTTTTTAGCGGTATTTAAAAAGTATCACCTTTAAAAATCATTTGGATATATAAAACCCTCTGTACCATGGGCAACCATAGACATACAGAGGGTAATAATCATAAATTCATAATGTTTACCTCGGCGGGATGATATACGTTATGCCAATAGGCTCCTGCTGTCTATGGTCAATATCCAATTTATCAAACAAAAGATATTTTACTATATCTTCTTTGGTTTGTAAAGCCTTTAATCTAAAACTTTTTGTTGGCTAATTTTAACGCTAGGACCCATAGTTGAAGTTACTACTACGCTCCTCAAATACTGTCCTTTTGTTGCGGCCGGTTTAGCTTTTAAAACAGCATCAGCTAAAGTTCTGAAGTTATCAAGTAACTTCTCTGTACCAAAAGAAACTTTGCCAATTGGACAATGGATGATATTTGATTTATCAAGACGATATTCGATTTTACCTGCTTTGATGTCCACAATCGCCTTTGACACGTCCATGGTGACGGTACCCGCCTTCGGATTAGGCATTAAGCCCTTAGGTCCTAAAACACGTCCTAAACGTCCTACAACACCCATCATATCAGGAGTTGCAACCACAACGTCAAATTCAAACCAATTTTCTTGTTGAATTTTTGCAACAAGATCTTCTGCACCAACAAAATCTGCACCAGCTTGCTCAGCTTCTGTTGCTTTTTCTCCTTTAGCAAAAACTAAAACACGAACAGTTTTACCTGTCCCGTGAGGGAGAACAACAGCACCTCTTACCTGCTGATCAGCATGACGCGAGTCAACACCCAAGCGGATATGAGCTTCAACCGTTTCATCAAACTTTGCAGGTGCGGCTTTTTGTACTAGTTCAAGTGCTTCTGTCGGCTCATATAATTTTGTTCTATCTATAAGCTTCGCGCTCTCAAGATATTTTTTTCCTCTTTTCATATCCTTTCACTCCTTTGTGGTTATAATTCGGGATAAACTCCCTCCCACGTTGTTAAGACGGTAATTATTCCTCAACAACAACGCCCATACTTCTTGCCGTTCCAGCCACCATCCTCATTGCAGCTTCAATATCTGCCGCATTTAAATCTGGTTTTTTCATTTCAGCAATATTTTTCAAATCTTCTTTTGAAATTTTTGCTACCTTGTCTCTTTGTGGAACGCCTGAACCTTTGTCAATCTTGCACGCCTTCTTAATAAGCACAGCTGCAGGCGGCGTCTTTGTTATAAACGCAAATGTTCTGTCTGCGTATACCGTTATAACAACCGGAATGATCAGCCCGGCATCTTTCGCCGTTCTCTCGTTGAATTCCTTACAGAAACCCATAATGTTGACACCATGTTGTCCTAAAGCTGGTCCAACCGGTGGAGCAGGTGTAGCCTTTCCTGCAGGAATCTGTAGCTTTATATAGCCCGTAACTTTCTTTGCCATAGTAATCCACCTCCCAGAAAAATGACTGCAATTTGCAGTTTATATTCTAAATTCCATATTTGTATTATGGAAACATAGACTTAATTTATTTACTAACACATTTGAGCATTTTGCGATGTTACATATTACATAGTTAATATTTCCAAAAATTATATCGCAAAAGCCTTACATATTTATAGCTGTTGAATTTGCATAAATTCTAACTCGACTGGGGTCTCACGTCCAAACATGGACACTAAAACACGCAGTTTCTTCTTGTCTGAGCTAATTTCCTCAACAGTACCAATAAAACCTTCCAACGGTCCATCAATAACCCTTACACTGTCACCAATTTCATAATCGACAATAGTTTCAAATTGCTCTACTCCCATTGCTGCAATTTCATCTTCCGATAGTGGAACAGGTTTTGAGCCAGGACCAACAAAGCCAGTAACGCCTCTCGTGTTTCTTACAACATACCAAGATTCATCATTAATTATCATCTTAATTAGTACATATCCTGGGAAAACTTTTTTTAACGTTACTTTCTTTTTTCCGTCCTTTATTTCTATCTGTTCTTCCATTGGAACAACGATATCAATAATATAATCCTGAAGATGAGGGTTGTTTTCTACCATTTTCTCCAGATTTACCTTAACTTTGTTCTCGTACCCTGAATAGGTATGTATAACATACCATAAAGCTTCTTCAGCCATTATATTGCGGAGACATGCTCCTGCCCTCCTTTATTAACCCTGTATCTGCCATAAGTCTATGCAAATATCAGCGTATATAAGAAACCAAAAAGAGCGTCGAATATCCATACTATTCCACCTACTAATAAACATACAAAAACAACAGTAAGTGTGTAGCTTAGTAATTGGCTTTTTGTAGGCCAAATAACCTTTTTTAATTCACTTCTGATTTCCTTTACAAATTTTAAAAACCTGATAAAAATATTCGGCTTTTTCTTTACCTGTTCAGCCATTGAAACATCTCCCGCCTACGTGCTGTTGCACCTATAATATTTTTAGAGTTTTATTGTAAATAAAACTATTTGGTCTCTTTATGCAATGTATGCTTCCGACAGAACTTGCAATATTTATTCATTTCAAGTTTGTCTGGACTGTTTTTCTTATTCTTAACATCATCATAATTTCTTTGCTTGCATTCACTGCAAGCCATGGTAATCTTGTCTCTCATGTCCTACACCCCTTAATTCTGGTCAATATACAAATTCATCCTACTAATAAATGCGAGTTATTATAAGTTTCCACGCATAAAAAAAAGCCCTTTTTACAAAGCATGTTTTAGTGTAACATATTTTAAAAAACCTGTCAAGGATGCGTAGCTAAGGATTTTTTGATGAAACACACAAAAAGCTATTGTTCACTTCTGTTATATTTTGAGATATAGCTGTGCACTAACGGAAAACTTACTATTCACATGTATATCTCAAAATAAGTAGGGGGAGATTCGGGTGCTTTTGTTGACGCCAGCGGTAATGCTTCGAAGCCCATGCTGCCTACTTTACATATGAACGTGATAATGAGCGACCCATGAGCCTTTGACCACTCACTTCGAGTCTTGCGCAATTTAAGGCGTTGTATTAGATTTAGTGCTTTTGCCGCAAAGGAAACAAATCACCCGAAGCATGCCCCCGGAATGGGTAAGCTTTATTCCGCTAATGTTTTCTTTATATTGCACAGCTATATTCCAAAATATTAATGGAGTAAATACTAACGATAAATATTCATATATTGCATCACAAAAAAATAACATGGAATTATTAGGTTAAAAATGATATTATATCGAATGAGTCGATTAATATTGTGTTTTAGCATGTGAAACCGATTAAACTGATGCTCGGTTTATACAAATGAGGTGAATGTAAAAATGGATAAGGAAAATCGATTTTTAAGTAGCATATATTATGACATATACCACAAAAAACCTTCTTCTCAAAACTCAAATCCTACCCCACAAAATAGGAATAAAGATGAGCATAAGGATATTTCTAAGAGCTCTAAGGATGTTTCTAAGGATTCGTTGGAAAATGAACTAAATTCAATAATGGATGATTTTTATAAAAAAGAGGGGATAGAAAGGCCTAAAAACAGCGAGGTCCCACCATTTAATGCCGAAGAAGTCCGTTCAGAAATTGAAAAGCTTGTAGGTTTATCAAATATTAAGGAAGATATCGAAGCTCTTATGGATTTCGTGAAGATACAAAAACTAAGGCAGGAGCATGGACTAACCGAAAGCAGTATGTCGTTGCACACAGCATTTTTAGGCAATCCCGGGACAGGTAAAACAACTGTTGCAAGGCTTATGGGACAGTATTTTAAAGCATTAGGTGTGTTGAAAAAAGGACATATAGTTGAAGTCACAAGGGCTGATTTAGTTGCGCAGTATGTAGGCGGTACAGCGGTGAAAACAAATCAAATAATTGATAAAGCATTGGATGGTATTTTGTTTATTGATGAAGCCTATTCTCTTTCTGAAGGTGGCGATAATGATTTTGGAAAAGAAGCAGTTAATATTTTGGTAGATCGTATGGAAAAAGAACGCGGCAGGTTAGCTGTTTTCCTTGCAGGGTATACTCAAGAGATGGAAGTATTCTTAAAATCAAACCCTGGTCTTTCATCAAGGGTGTCTCGTAAGTTCTTTTTTAAAGATTATATAGGTTCTGAATTGCTGCAAATGTTTGAAATTCTACTTGATAAAAATCAATATGCTATGGATGAAAGAGCTCTCTTAAATATTAGACATTATTTTGATTACCTATACGATGTTAGGGATGATAGGTTTGGAAATGGAAGAGTGGTTCGAAATACACTTGAAAGATTAATCAAATATCAATCGGACAGATTGGCTGAGGAAGAAGAAGTTAATATAGATATGCTTAAAACCATTACTTGTGAGGATATAGAAAAGTCAATTCCAATAAAAGATATTATTGTTACTTCAGATAAATTAGACAATATAATGCAGGAGTTAAATGAATATATTGGGCTGGACAATATAAAAGAACATATACAAACACTTGTGAATTTAATAAAGACAAATCAAAAAAGAGTAGAAATGGGGCTACCTGTTAAACAGTTGTCATATCACGCTATTTTTTGCGGATCACCTGGTACCGGTAAGACTTCAATTGCAAGAATTCTTGGCAGAATATATCAAAATATTGGTATATTAAAAAAAGGGCATGTTATAGAGGTTGATAGAAGCGGTCTTGTTGCTGGTTATGTGGGGCAGACCGAGGAGAAGACAAGTAAGATATTAGACCAGGCAATGGATGGTATTTTATTTGTAGATGAGGCGTATGCACTTGTAGGTGGTAGCAATGACTTTGGTAGAAATGCAATAGATACAATACTTAAACGTATGGATGACTGTAGGGATAGATTGATAGTTATAGCTGCTGGATACACCAATGAAATGCACACATTTGTAAATTCTAATCCTGGTTTAAAGGACCGTTTTAATTGGTTTTTCGAGTTTGATGATTATAATGGAAAAGAACTTTTTGAGATTTTCAATACATTTGCAAATAAACAACAGTATGTTTTAAATGAAGAGGCAAAAGAGCAGCTTAAAGAACATTTCAATGCAGTATTTGAGCTTAAGCTACATCATTTTGGTAATGGTAGATATGTAAGGAACATGTTTGAAAAGATAGTTATGCAGCAGTCAAATAGAATAGGTCAAAATCTTAGTGATATAAAAAAAGAGGATTTATCCATTATTACGGGAGAAGATATAGCTAATGCACTTTTTCTTATATAGTGATTGGTTTGTCATTCAGAACGTAGTGAGGAATCTATCAATTAGCCTAAGATTCCTCGCAGGCTCGGAATGACAGTTTTTAGTAGGACCAAAATGACAGTCTTTAGCTCGGATACCATACATTGACAACAAGGATTTGTGTGAATAGTAATCCTTACTTCTACTTGCGTATTATTTCTTTTTATCACTTGTATACAAAAAACATATACGTTATAATTGATATGGTTTAAAATGAGGAATTTACCCGATGTATTCGGGTTTTAATAAACTACGGTCATGAATCTAGCAATAGAGTTTATACAACTGGTTCATGCTACAAAAAGGAAGGGTGCTAAAATGAGTAAATTTTTGGACAGAATATCAGAACGCGCAAAATCAGATAAAAAGACCATTGTCTTACCTGAAAGCGCTGATATTCGAACAATTAAAGCAACTGCAATCATTCTTGAAAATGGAATTGCAAATGTTGTATTGATAGGAGATAAGGATAAGATACTGGAACTGGCTGGAGAACATGATATATCTGGTGCTGTTATAGTAAATCCTGAATCATCTGAGAAGTTTGATGATTATGCCAATGCGTTTTACGAGTTAAGAAAACACAAGGGAATAACCCCTGAAAAAGCAAGAGAAATAATGAAAGAACCTTTATATTGGAGCGTAATGATGGTCAAAAAAGGCGATGCCGATGGCATGGTAGCTGGTGCAGTTAATTCAACAGCAGATACATTAAGACCTTCACTTCAAATTTTAAAAACAGCTCCAGGTACAAAACTGGTATCTGCCTTCTTTATAATGGTTGTACCAGAGTGTGAATATGGTGAAAAAGGCGTGTTCCTTTATGCAGACAGTGGTTTGGTTGAGAATCCTAATGCTGACCAGTTATCTGAAATTGCCCTTTCTTCAGCAAAATCATTTAAAAAGCTTGTTGAAGCTGAACCAAGAGTTGCAATGTTGTCATATTCAAGCTATGGAAGTGCAAAAAGCGAATTAACACAAAAGGTTATTGAAGCAACAAGACTTGCAAAAGAAAAAGCACCTGAAGTCATACTTGATGGTGAGCTTCAGGCTGATGCTGCAATTGTACCACAGGTTGCTAAGTCAAAGGCTCCAGGAAGCCCTGTTGAAGGTAAAGCAAACACATTAATATTCCCAGACTTAAACTCTGGAAATATTGCGTACAAATTGACACAAAGACTTGCAAAAGCCGAAGCATATGGTCCTGTTACCCAAGGTATTGCAAAGCCTGTAAATGATTTGTCAAGGGGCTGTACAGCAGAAGATATTGTTGGTGTTGTAGCTATTACCTGTGTTCAAGCTCAGGATTAATTGAACATTTTGCGATGCTACATCTTTGCGCATCGCTGATAAAAGATGTTAAATTATTAACACAAGATATTATTACATCATTTATTTTAAATTATAAGCTCTAACAAAGAAGCTTATGATAAGGTTACGGGAGGCCTATTAATGAAAATACTAGTTATAAATTCAGGAAGTTCGTCATTAAAATATCAATTAATTGATGTTGATAGTGTAACAATATTAGCAAAAGGTTTATGTGATAGGATAGGAATTCAAAATTCATTTATAAAACAATCAAATCTTGATGGTAAGGAATTTAAGAATGAAGTTAAATTGCACGATCATAATGATGCAATAAAGGTAGTAATTAACTTATTAATTGATAAAGAACACGGTGTGATTAAAAGCATGGATGAAATTTCAGCTGTAGGGCATCGTGTAGTTCATGGCGGAGAGAGGTTCTATAAATCTGTTATAATTGATGACGATGTGCTTAATGCTATTGAAGAATCTATAGAGCTTGCACCATTGCATAATGGTCCAAATATGATTGGTATAAAAGCTTGTAAGAAAATTATGCCAAGCGTTCCTATGGTGGCTGTTTTTGACACAGCCTTTCACCAGACCATGCCTGAAAAAGCATATATTTATGCATTGCCATATTCTTTATACGAAGAAAATGGTATACGTAGTTATGGTTTTCATGGTACATCTCATAGATACGTATCTGAAAGAGCTGCTGCCATGCTAGATAAACCATATGATTCTTTAAAGATAGTAACATGCCATCTTGGAAACGGTTCAAGTATTTGTGCAGTTAAAAATGGTAAATCTGTTGATACAAGTATGGGCTACACACCACTATCAGGTGTTCCAATGGGCACTCGTTGCGGAACAATTGATCCTGCAATAGTAATATCTTTAATAGAACATGACAAGTATGATGCTTCAATGCTTAATGAACTAATGAACAAGCAATCTGGTGTTCTTGGAATATCAGGTATAAGTAGTGATTTTAGAGATCTTGATGAAGCAGCTCAAAGTGGAAACAAAAGAGCTAGGTTGGCTTTGGATATTTTTGCCTATCAAGTCAAAAAGTTCATTGGCGCATATGCTGCAGCCATGGGTGGTATAGATGCACTTGTTTTCACCGCTGGAATTGGTGAGAACAATGCAAAAGGTAGAAAAAGAATATCATCAGGTTTAGAATTTATGGGTGTTGAAGTTGATGATGATAAAAACAACCAAGCATCTGGAGAGAAGGACATCAGTGTAGATGGCGCAAAGGTTAGAACTCTTGTTATTCCTACAAATGAAGAACTAGCAATAGCAAAGGAAACATATAAATTAATTAAGTAAGTAAGATATTTCGGGGGTATTACATGAAGGTTTGTAAATTTGGGGGTTCCTCAGTTGCATCAGCTCAGCAGATTAAGAAAGTATTTAATATTATCACTTCAGATCCTGAGCGTAGGCTTGTAGTTGTTTCAGCACCAGGGAAGGAAAACGACTCCGACACCAAGGTTACCGATATGTTGATTAACATGGCAGAAGCATTTTTAAAAACTGGTGACTGCGAAAACGAGCTTATGACAGTTGTTAATAGATATAAAAAAATAGCGCAAGATCTTGGTCTTGGTGAAGAAATAATTAACGACATTGAAAACAATTTAAGAACTCGTATATCCTTAGGGTACGATAACAAAGAAAAACTTATTGATAGAATTAAAGCTGCCGGTGAAGATAATAGTGCAAAGCTTGTTGCCAATTATTTTAAAAGCCAGGGAGTCAATGCTCAATACGTTAATCCAAAGGAGGCGGGTCTATTTTTAAGTGATGAATATGGTAACGCAAGAGTGTTACCGCAATCATTTAAGAACTTATCCAAACTCAGAAGTATGGATGGTATTATGATATTTCCTGGGTTTTTTGGGTATTCACTATCTGGAGAAGTAGTTACATTTCCAAGAGGTGGCTCAGATATAACAGGTTCAATACTTTCAGTTTCTGTGGAAGCAGAGGTATATGAAAACTTCACAGATGTTGATTCGGTTTATGCTGCAAATCCTAAACTTATTAAAAATCCTAAGCCAATAGCAGAATTAACATACCGTGAAATGCGAGAACTTGCATATGCAGGCTTTTCCATTTTACAAGAAGAGACGCTGGCTCCATTATTTAAAAAAGGAATCCCTGTTAACATTAAAAATACAAATAATGCAAATGCTCCAGGTACTATGATTGTCAATAAGAGGGATATTAAAAATGGACCTGTTTCAGGAATAGCAGGGGCAGGTGGGTTCTTTTCCATTAATATTCACAAATATTTGATGAATAGAGAAATAGGATTCGGAAGAAAAGTCATGAGAATTCTTGAAGAAGAGTCCGTTCCATATGAGCATATTCCTTCTGGGATTGATGATATTTCTATTATCTTAAGAAAACGATTCCTTGATGATGAGAAGAAATCAAGAATTATGGAACGTATTGCACATGATTTATCCGTAGACAGCATTACTTTTGATTATAATTTAGCTTTGGTTATGGTGGTTGGTGAAGGAATGCTAAAAAGTGTTGGTGTTGCTAGCAGAGCAACCACAGCACTTGCAAGAAGTGGAGTTAATATTCAAATGATTAATCAAGGATCGTCAGAAGTGAGTATAATGTTTGGTATAGATGAAGAAGACCTAGATAAAGCCATTATATCACTTTATAATGAGTTTTTTGATTAAGAGCTGTACGCTGGGTAATACTTTTTTGATAAAGAGCTATACAATGTCTCTAAGTTTTTTAATTATAATATATACACTGACTCTGAGTTGTTTTTGAATATCAGTTATATTGTTTTTTAGATGGTTAAAAGGCATACTGATGTAAAGTTGAGTGGACGTAATTACATAACAATAATAAGGACAGTCTATGTACTGTCCTTATTACATTATGTCATGTTATATATTATCTAATTATACTCTGTATCAAAAAGCCATTTATATGAGTTTAATATAATTTGACGGTAGTTTTCATTCTTAAATATGTCTGCAGTGTGCCCGGGTAATAGATAAACTATTTTTCCGAGGCAATAATCAACAGTCCAACCAGCTGGATACTTTTGTCCGTCCATCTCATATTCTAGGAAAATATTTTTTGGAGTATGTGAAGTAAACTCATATCTGTAGGGCTCTTCAAATATTGTAAAAGCTCCAACGCCCTCCGTTATTGGGTGGTTTCCTTTAGCGTTGAAAGTAAGATCCCTTATTTCGGGATGGTGATCGAACTTACCGCCTGCCATGTAGAAAAATTCAAAACCATCGAAAAATGAAATACCATTATGCAATATTATTAGTTTTCCGCCATTACTAACATACGATAAAACTGCTGCTGCATGATTTGCTTTAACAGTATCATTTAAAACGTCCTTATAGAAGATTAGTAGATCCGTTTTATTTAACGTATTGGAGTTAAACACATTTAAATCCTCTGTTGAATTGATATCCAAGTGTTCAGTAAATATTGATTTTAGCTGTTCATCCACGCCTTTTAGAGGGTGATATAAGTAATTTGTATAGTCTCCATATAGTATTGCTTTTTTCATAATAGTCTCCTTTACCAGGGCAATATTTCGCCATTATCGTTATTGATATAAACGGGTTGTTTTAAGCTACAACCTTGAAATTTATTTATATTCTTTATTAGCCTTTCAGCTGCATCTTCAGGCAAAGTTGGAGCTCTTTCATCCAATTTACCATTCATCATTGTTCTTAACCTCTATCAGCGCCGGTTACCAACACTATTTCATCCACTATATTTCCTCCCTCTAATACTCCAATCTTTAATTAATTCCGTTTTTAGCTTCATTGTTATGTGTAGCTTCATATCATAAAACATTAACAAATTGATTATATCATTTATTCTCTTATGTATAAACGGGTTAGTTCCAATATTTGCACAGGTATATCTTAAAATGTTACCGTTCATTCCATTAATATTTTGAGATTTTGAGATATACCTGTGCACAGTAACAACACGCCATACCTGAAAAAATATCCCCTTAAAATTTCGTTGACAATTCATTATGTTATGCATATAATGGATAAAACCCGTTGGAGGATACTATGAATAGTTTATATTCAGTTATTGGTTTTATATTTTTTCACTTTTTTAGCCTGGCTTTTAGCTTCAGGTTTTTTAGCATGACTAATTTAATCAGTGAGGGAATATAAACACAATGGGGTAGCAGAACATATTATTAGACTTTAAGAGGCTCGATTGAGAGCCTCTTATTTTTTTAGAAAAGTGGACTTATAATCATAAAGCGAAATTCAAAATATGAACGCCGCTAAATGCTTTATTTATAGGGGTTAACTACATAATTAAATATCTATAATAATGAGGAGGTTTATCATGGTAGTAGTTTTAAAACAAAATGCACCCGTAGAAAAAAGAAATGCACTCATAGCAGAGATTGAAACCATGGGTGTTGCAGTCCAGGTAACAGAAGGAGCAGAAACTTCAATTCTTGGCTTGGTAGGTGATACAACGCATCTAAACGAGTTTAGAATTTCCTCTAACGAAATAGTTGCCAACATATTAAGAGTACAGGAGCCATTTAAAAAGGCGAACAAGATGTTTAAGCCCGATGATACTATTGTAGAGGTTGCAGGTCGTAAAATAGGTGAGGGTTATTTTAGCGTTATTACAGGACCGTGTTCTGTAGAAAGTGAAGATCAGATAGAATCCATAGCTAGTGATGTAAAGGCAAATGGTGCCACATTCTTGCGAGGTGGGGCTTATAAACCCAGAACATCACCGTATGCGTTCCAAGGGCTTGGTCTTGAAGGTCTTGAATATCTAAAGCATGCAAAGGAAAAAACAGGACTACCAATTGTTTCGGAGATTATGTCTGTAGATATGGTTGAAAAGTTTGTTGAGGATGTTGACATAATACAGGTCGGAGCAAGGAATATGCAAAACTTTGTGCTATTGAAGGAGCTTGGAAAAACGAACAAACCAATACTGCTAAAACGTGGACTTTCAGCTACAATAGAAGAATGGTTGATGTCTGCTGAATATATCCTAAGTGAAGGAAATGTAAATGTAATAATGTGCGAAAGAGGCATCAGAACATTTGAAACATACACAAGAAATACTCTTGATTTAAGCTCAATACCAGTTGTTAAAAGGTTAAGCCACCTACCTGTTATAGTTGACCCAAGTCATTCTACCGGTAAAGCGTGGATGGTTGAGGCTATGTCCAAGGCTGCTGTTGTTGTAGGTGCAGATGGTGTATTAATTGAGGTTCATAACAACCCTGCACTTGCGTTGTGTGATGGGCAGCAGTCGATAACCCCAAGTCAGTTTTCTCAATTAATGGGTAAGATAAAAACACTGGTTGAACTTGAAGGTAAAAAACTGGAGGGCTGATTAATGGCAGAGATTGTAGTTAATACATTAACAAAAAAGTACCTTATAACAATTAAAGATGGACTCTTTACTGAGGATAGCGCCTATAAGCTACTTCAAGGTAGAAAGGCTTTAATTATTACAGATTATAATATTGATTTGTTATATGGTAAGCCTTTACTAAAAAGATTGAATGATTTAAATGTTGATGCAGATCTTTATGTTATTCCCGCTGGTGAAAAGAGTAAAAGCCATAATGAACTACTTAAGCTATATAATTATTTTGGTGAAGCTGGTATAACACGAAACGATTATGTTGTTGCATTAGGTGGTGGAGTAACAGGAGATTTAGCAGGCTTTGCTGCATCCACATACCTTCGAGGAATAAACTTTTTGCAAATACCAACATCACTTTTGGCAATGGTTGACTCAAGCGTAGGAGGCAAGGTTGCTGTAAATTTAGCGACTGGAAAAAACTTAGTAGGAAGTTTTTATCATCCTGAGGCGGTATTAATAGATCCAACTTTACTTAAAACAATACCAGATAGGCATTTTGCTGATGGTATGGCAGAAATTATAAAATACGGATGTATCCATGATATTGAATTGTTCTCTTTGTTAGAAAATATAAACAATAGGCAAGAGGTTATGGATAATATCCAGGATATTATTTTCCGTTCTTGCACTATAAAGAAAGAAATAGTTGAAAAGGACGAAAGGGAACAACGCCTTAGAATGGTTTTAAACTTTGGACACACCTTTGGCCATGTTGTAGAAAAATGCTTTGAATACAATAAATACACCCACGGAGAAGCAGTTGCAATAGGTATGGTAACTATATCAAAGCTATCTAATAGGCTTGGGATATGTTCTGAGATTGTGGTTGAAAGAATAAAAGAATTAATATTAAAATATAACCTACCAACCAATTTTCCTTCTCTTAAATCTGAGGATGTTTTTAATGTATTGATAAATGATAAAAAAGCCAGGACAAATAATGTCAATCTTGTGCTAATTGAAGATATAGGAAAGGTTAGGATAGAAAGCTTTAGTAAAGAAAGAATTGGAGAGCTTATTCATGAAATGCTTAGAGATTAGACCCTCAAAATTATCAGGTAATATAAATATACCACCATCGAAAAGCATGGCACATCGAGCATTGTTTTGTGCATTTTTATCAGATGGAGTAAGCGAGATTGATAATGTTGAATTATCAGAAGATATTATATCAACATGTCGTGTCATTGAAGCATTAGGCGGAGAAATACATACTTTAGACAGCTCTTTTTCCGGACGAAAGAGACTATTAATCCACGGTAAAGGTACTGTATCAATCAAAGAGGAGAAAATAAACTGTGGAGAATCAGGCACAACTGCAAGGTTTATAATACCTATATCACGGCTTAGTGAAGATAGAATTATTATAGATGGAAGTGGTAAGCTTGTTTCAAGACCTTTCAATGCATTCTACTCTGTTTTTGAAAAAAGCAATATAACCTTTGAAACGCAAGGTGGAAAATTACCGCTGACACTTCATGGTAGCTTAAAACCTGGAAATTATTTTTTACCGGGAGATATTAGTTCTCAATTCATATCAGGGTTATTGCTTGCATTGCCACTTCTTGAAAGTGATTCAACGATCCAGATTACTACACCTGCCGAGTCCGCAGCATACATTGATATGACAATAAATATGCAGAAGAACTTTGGAATAAATATTTACTTTAAAAAAGATGAAAATAAACTGATTATTCCAGGCTGTCAAAAATACATAGCAAAGAACTATTATGTTGAAGGAGATTGGTCACAGGCAGCTTTTTGGATTGCTGCAGGAGTCATGTCTGGACCTATTTCTATAACAGGATTAAACAAAGAATCAATGCAAGGAGATAAGGTAATAGCAGATATTGTTAAAAGCATGGGTGGCAATGTATATTGGGAGAATAATAGCTTGGTATCTGAAAAAAGCAGCTTAAAAGGAATATGCATAGATGTGTCCCAATGTCCTGATATTGCACCTATTTTGGCGGTCTTAGGCTCTATATGTGAAGGCGAAATGGAAATAATAAATGCTTCAAGGCTAAGAATAAAGGAAAGTGATAGGATTAAAGCCATTGTCACGGAGCTTACAAATATTGGTGCAGATATTAAAGAACAAGACGACGGTATAATAATAGCTGGAGAAAATACACTTACAGGTGGAAACACGCAAAGCTGGAATGATCATCGCATAGTTATGTCAAGTGCTGTCGCATCTATAAAGTGTGAAGAAAATGTTGTAATTGAAGGTGTTAATGCTGTTAATAAGTCTTATCCTTCTTTTTGGGAACATTTTTTAAGTTTGGGAGGGG
>DASRMZ010000039.1:0-2628 GCA_035647675.1 Thermoclostridium sp.
CTATAGCTCTCGTCTTCAGCTTACAAGTGAGTTTGAGACTCCATTAAAGAACTTTTTCGCAATTGGCGATGGAGCTGGAATTACTCGTGGTTTGTCACAAGCAGCTGCTAGTGGCGTTCACACGGCACGTTCGATAGCAAAAAGATTAATGGATTGATGCAATTGCATTGCTATTTTTGGTATGTTTTTTTGTGCATTAGGTGATTTCCTTACTTGACACTCCTGTAAAATGCCTGTAATATTGTTGTAATACGTTTGTAATATTAACGCTGCGTAGTTTATGATATATTATAACAGGTGTCTAATATATGGAAATTGTTCTTTATTTGGTAGGAGATGTTTGCAGTATGGAAATAGGGAAAAAGGTCAAGTTTCTTGGCCGTGAGGTCGTGGTTTTGGTCGAGGGTAAGCTTGAAGTACTAATACAGATTGAACGGAACAACATAAGATGGATAGATAAAAAGTTAATTGATAAGAGTACTAGTATGTTACCAAATGCGTAATTAGATAAGTAGAGGGGCGGGTTTATTCCTTGTCCCTTTTTTATTTTTTGTTTTTTCACCTATCATTTTTATATCTTGCCAATTGGCGATTCACTAATTTTTTTGTTTTTCACCTTCACACAGTTTATATGTCAGTTGTTTTTCGCTTTCACTTTCACTTTCTCTTTCGCTTATTCTCTCTTTCTGATTCTTGCTATGGTGCATTCCTTTAATGTTTTCCTTGTATTACACAGCTATATCTTTCTGGTTACCTGCGAGCTGTATCTGATTCTTTACATTTTTTATTTTCTTAAATTTCACCCTTGTATTTTTATGCACTATTGTGTATAATTATAAGCATCCATTTGGAGGTGTGCAATGAAGTTAGATGAAATTATAAAAAAAGATAAGAAATATTTTATGAATACCTTTGGAGACAGAGTACCCGTTTGCTTTACACACGGAGAAGGCATGTTGCTTTACGACTCTGAAGGAAATGCTTACCATGACTTTTTTTCAGGTATTGCAGTTAGTGCTTTAGGGCATTCGCATCCAGCATTAGTTAATGCTATTTGTCAGCAGGCTAAAAAGCTTATACACTGCTCAAGTCTGTACTATATAGAACAGCAGGCGAATCTTGCAGAATTAATTGTAAACAATTCCTGCGCCGATAAAGTGTTTTTCGCCAACAGTGGTGCCGAAGCCAATGAAGGTGCAATAAAGCTTGCCCGTTTATACTTTAAGAAAAAGGGGTTTCCAGAAAGGTTTGAAATAATCACCCTTGACAATTCATTCCATGGTAGAACTCTTGCTACCATTGCAGCGACAGGCCAGGACAAATACCAAAAACCTTATAGCCCACTAACACCGAAGTTTTACAAAGTACCTATAAATGATCTTGTAGCATTAGAACGTACAATTAACGAGAATACATGTGCCATAATGCTTGAACCCATTCAAGGCGAAAGTGGAGTAAATCCAGCCACCTATGAATACTTGCAAGCAGTACGTGATTTATGTGATAAAAAAGGAATACTCTTGATATTTGATGAAGTCCAATGTGGACTTGGAAGAACAGGAAAACTCTTTGGATATCAGCATTATGATGTTGAGCCAGATATATTCACGCTTGCAAAAGCAATTGCTGGAGGTTTCCCAATGGGCGCTCTTTGTGCAAAGGATTTTGTAGCACAAGCCTTTGAGCCTGGAGATCATGGTTCTACCTTTGGTGGCAATCCATTGGCTTGCAATGCAGCAATGGCAGTTCTGTCAACTATTATCAATGAGAACTTAAGTGATAATGCTGCTAAAATGGGAGACTTTTTCTCTGGGAAAATAAATGCTCTAAAAGAAAAATATCCAATAATAAAGGAAGTGCGCGGAAAAGGTTTGATGATTGGGATAGAATTTAACAAGCCAGTCGCAAAACAAATAAATAAAAAGTTATTTGAACGTAAGTATCTTTTAGGAACAGTTGCTGAAAATATCCTTAGAATTCTCCCCCCATTAATCGTTACAAAGGATGAGATGGAGGGGTTAATAAAGGTTATCATAGATATTCTTGAGGATATTTAGATTATGGGTTGACAGAATTCCTTCCCCTCTGTCAACCCAATTTTTATATCAATTCCCAAACAACCTGTTAAAATATGCCACAAAAGCGACATACAATATTACCAATAGAATTATAATTATCACAACAATAAAAAGTGAAGCTAAAGCCCAATTTCTTTTGTTCTTGTTTACTTTTTTACTGAAGGTCCATATAAATAAAAGCACAATATTTACAACAGGAATAAACATAAGTAGAAATGTGCCAAACCATTGTAATACACTAAAAACTGGTTCGTGCTGTACTTCACCATGTTCCGTATCTAAGGGAATATCTTTATCACGTTCAGGATGTAGCATCTATAATTTCCTCCGTAAACTCATTTTCTCCTTGAGCTCTTCTACACAAAATGGCCAGTTCCCTACTTCAAAGGCTTCGTGCTCTCCATCTACATAAATATAAAGAAAACAAAGCACTATCGCTAATGCCGCAATAAATAACGCTATGCTCTCCATTTGCATATGTATAAACAAAACTCTATCTTCTGTTTTGTAACTCTATGCATATATCCTCCCAAGTTAGCCCCTGATGAAC
>DASRMZ010000040.1:0-3361 GCA_035647675.1 Thermoclostridium sp.
GAACAATCTGCATCACTTATGGCAATACATTACAGCATTGCGCTAATGTTTTCCTTATAGTGCATAGCTATATCTCAAAATATGAGGCGAGTGTACAGTAACATTAGCCCATCCATGCTCTGACTACTAGTGAACTGCTCAGCAATGAATTACCGAGGATTCCCGCTTAGTGTCCTAAATAAGGTTTTAGCAATCTAACAATCATTTCTTGGATTCTATAATATTTACACCTAAGTCTATAACCCTTGCCTCACCAAGAAAGTCTAAAAGCACACGCGCTCTGCCTTTCCTCTTGTCCACACGTAGTACCTTTCCTTGTAACGAAGTTAATGGTCCACTTATTATGGTAATTTCATCGCCTTCCATAAAAATATCAGACTCTTGTATTGTGCCTTCATCATCAAAAAGGCTTGCAAAAACCTCAATCTCCTGTCTTGGAATTGGAACGGGTTCCCTGTCGGTACACAACAATTTAAAAAGACCTGGAACATCCCATAGCTGTTTATAGTTGTGTTCGTCAATTATACCGTAAATAAATAGATAACTTGGAAACAAATTGCGTACTCTCTGGTACCACTTTCCACTTCTTCTTTCCTTAATTACCTTTTTGGGGACTACTACAACAAGACTACCACCAAATCGGTAATCCAGGCGTTCTTTGACTTTGTCTTCTTCCCCTGTTTTTACAAAAACCGCATACCAGGCAGAGTCTTTATTCATATAGTAGTTCCTTTATCCTAATTTTTTTATGTAGTGCTTCCTATACTCATATCTAAATATGCTTCAATTCCTTCTAAGTCTATGCAAGTTTTTAGCTGAACCATCAAAAATATTAATACTAAGCTTATTACTTTTGTTCCTTCAATAAATCCCTGATCTCTGTTAATAATACTTCTTCGTTCGACGGCTTTAGAGGTTCTTGTGGCTTTTGTTCTTCTTCTTTTTTCTTCATTTTTTCAGCCCTAGTTTTTAATGATGTAATCATTTTTACAACCATGAAAATCGAAAGCGCAATAATTAAAAAGTCAATTATGTTCTGAAGAAACTGTCCGAATAAAACCGCTAGCTCGGCAATATCTCCTTCTGCAGGCTTTATTATAAACTTCAAATGCTTTAGGTTTATCTGCCCTAAAACAATGCCTAACAATGGCATTATTATGTCATTTACCAATGATGTGACAATTTTACCAAAAGCACCTCCTATAACAACACCAACAGCCATGTCAATTACATTACCCTTTAATGCAAATTTTTTAAATTCTTTTAGCATAATGCACCTCTTCTACGAACCCCTGGGTACGTCCCTTTTATTTTTTTATTATCTAAAAGCAACTAAAGTTGCTTGAGTGACTATGAATATAAACTATAACCTGCCAAAAGAGCAAGGAAACATATATCTTTAGGGTTTGGATACCAAAAATACTATAAACTCCAGTACAAATAACCCTTGTCCACTGCATCTTTTTGTGAATACATAGATTTTACATCAATCAACACCTTCATACCATCTGAGTATTTATCTTTAAGCATGTCTAGTGAAATTTTCCTGTATTGGCTATGGCAAACTGCCAACACAACAGCATCCACATTTTTCACTTGGTCGTATTCTACAAGGTTAATACCGTGTTGAGTAAGTGCTTCCTCTTTATCTGCTACATAGTCAGACACCAGCACATCAATACTATACTCTTGTAACTCGTTGATAACATCTAAGACTTTTGAATTCCTCGTATCAGGTACATCTTCTTTAAATGTTAACCCCATAATATATACTCTAGCACCTTTAATATGTTTATCGGCCTTAATAAGCTGTTTAACTATATTTTCCGCTACATACTTTCCCATTGTGTCGTTAATTCTTCTGCCAGCAAGTATAACATCAGGGTGATAACCCATCTGTTGCGCTTTATATGACAAATAGTAAGGGTCAACACCAATACAGTGGCCTCCTACAAGACCGGGAGTAAATTTAAGAAAGTTCCACTTTGTCTCGGCAGCTTTAAGAACAGCATTTGTATTTATATCCATCTTGTTGAAAATGATGGATAATTCATTCATAAAGGCAATGTTAATATCTCTTTGCGTATTTTCAATAACCTTTGCAGCTTCGGCAACTTTGATGCTTTCAGCCTTGTAAATACCGCCTTCTACAATTATAGCATAAATATTTGCTATCTCATCCAGCGCATCGTCATCAATGCCCGATACTATTTTCAGTACCTTTGTCACAGTATGAACCTTATCACCAGGATTAATTCTTTCAGGCGAATATCCAACCTTAAAGTCCACACCCAGCGTAAGGCCGGATTCCCGTTCAAGTACTGGCACACAAATCTCCTCCGTAACCCCAGGATAAACTGTGGATTCATATACTACAATATCACCCCTTTTTAAATATCTCCCAATAGAAGAACTTGCACTAATTAGTGGGTTTAAGTCGGGAGTTTTATCACTGGCAATGGGAGTGGGCACCGCCACAATATAGAAAGAAGCCCTGTCAAGAATATTTTCATCATCAGAAAAGTTAATGTTTGTACTTTTTAATGCCTCATTGCCGACTTCTCCTGTTACGTCATTTCCCTTTTTATAGTTGTTTATTTTACGAGTATCTTTATCATAACCAATAACATTTACTTTCTTGGCAAACTCTACCGCAAGAGGCATACCAATATAACCAAGACCTACAACAGCTAATGTCGCTGTCTTATCCAAAAGTTTTTTATATATATTCATAACTCTACTCCTTTTGATATTTTATTTTAGTACCTACTCTTGTTGCATATTATACCTACGCCTATTACAGTAGTCTATTCCTTTAATCCAATTACAACACGTATTCCACAGATCGGATTACTGTACTTATTCCGAGTAGTCAAATATATTATGCTATTACCCTATTGCTCTATTGCTTTTACATCACTTTGCTCTACAAGTTTCGTTTCCGATACTTTGCCTTACAAGTACCGATTACGATACTTTTCCTCAAAAGTTTAGTTTACACTACTTACCTATTCGATTATATCGAATTTGCACAAACTTTAAAAGGTTGTCAAGTAAAAAGTTTCAAAAAAGATACTATAATGTTTGAAGACCAAATAATCACAACTCCCACCAGGGAATTAAGTAATACCATAGTAATTACAGCGAAAAAAGATAGACCTGTACGCCTTCAACTTAACGGTAAAGAAATGTTTTTTGACACAGATCCCTATTTCTCAAATAGTAAAACAATGGTACCGCTAAGAGGTGTAATGGAAGCAGTTGGTGCTGATGCAAGCTTTATGCCGATACCTAATAACATCCAGAAAATTGGTGAAACAGCCACAACACTATCATTAAATATACCAGTTACACAATAACC
>DASRMZ010000041.1:0-3809 GCA_035647675.1 Thermoclostridium sp.
TATCATCAGAGGATAAAGAATACAAAATATATGAAGGACTTTATCATGAGATAATGAATGAAACTAAAAAAGACCTAGTACTAGAAGATATGATTCAGTGGTTAGACAAAAGAGCATAGAAAATATTACGCCTTACAAGAAATGACGGTAAGTTGTAAAATGAAGTGTCGCAATAAATAAAAATGACTCACAGTAAATTCCGTGTAAAATGTTAAGGGACAAAACAAAAACATATTCGGAGGGAATTACTATGAGTCTAGTAGATCGTAACCTAAAAGGTAGATGTACTGCGTAGTAGGTAAACTTAAGGGTAGTGGCAATGGTTTACAAAAGGAATATGGAGACAAATTTAAAGATGTATTTAAAACAATAACAGTAGATAATGGTAGCGAATTCTTAAACTACAAAAGCTTGGAAAGATGCCTAAATAACCCAGAAGAAAAAAGAACAAAAGTATATTATTGTCATCCGTACACCTCTTGGGAACGTGATAGCAATGAAAATTCTAACAAATTAATAAGACGATTTATTCTTAAAGGGACAGATATAAGTAGATTTACTCAGACAAAAAAACTTTTCTTTAAATATTATACGGGATTTTAAAGGGACAAATATGGCGACACTTAAACTTGCAATTTATATATTTAAATAAAAGTGGTAAAAAAGTTGAATTTAAAGTTAAATCATGATATATTAAATATGTAATTGTTTAATAGAAGAAGCAATTAAAAACCCAATTAAAAGGAGGAATTTTTATGAAGTTAAGGAAAGTCTGGCTTAATATCAATGGAGTAGACCGTATGCTTATCTGCGATCCTGAAAAAGATACATTAGCAGATGTTGTAAGACGTATGGGTTTAACAGGAACCAAGGTTGGATGCAATATAGGTGTTTGTGGATCTTGTACACTTATATTAAACGGAAAACTTGTTCGTTCATGTATAAGAAAAATGCGTACCATTGAAAATTATAGCACAGTAATAACAATTGAAGGAATAGGTACACCAACAAATCTTCACCCTATCCAGGCAGCATTTATGAGTGCTGGAGCAGTTCAGTGTGGTTTTTGTTCTCCAGGTTTTATAGTATCTACTTATGCACTATTACTTGAAAACATTAATCCTACTCGAGAATATATTCGTGACTGGTTCCAAAAAAATAAGAACGTTTGTCGTTGTACAGGATATAAACCATTAGTTGACGCTGTTATGCTTGCCGCTGAAGTTATGAGGGGCGAAAAGACTATGGAAGACATAGCTTTCAAAAATCCAGAGGATGGAGAATACTACGGGAAAGCTGTACGTAGACCTGCTGTACTTGCAAAAGTTTGCGGACTTACAGACTATGGTGATGACCAAGAACTACAGATGCCTGCTGAAACATTAAAAGTTGTGATGGTACAACCAAAAATTACACATCACGCAAAAATTTTGAAACTTGATTATAGCGAAGCCGAAAAAATGCCAGGCGTTTATAAAATAGTTACATATAAGGACATTAAAGCTGCCGGAGGAACTAACCTTATGCCTGAAGGTAACTTTAATGAGCGATCTACCTCTAAAGAACCTAGCCGTAGAGTACTTTGTGAAGAAAAGATATATCGATATGGGGATGCTGTTGCACTTGTATGTGCTGATACTAAAGAACATGCTAGGGACGCAGCTGCTAAAGTAGTAGTAGAGATTGAGCAATTACCAGAGTATCTGACTTATCTTGATGCTGTTAAGCCTGATGCAAATTGGATTCACGAAGATACACCTAACATTTTCTCAGTGAAGCCACTATTAAAAGGCTTAGGTGTTGAAAAACCAGTTAGTGTATCTGATGCTATCGACAACTCTGATTATAGCGTAGCAGGAAGTTTCCATTCAACACGTGAACCTCACCTTTCAATTGAAGGAGATTCAGTTCAGGCTTATTTTGATGAAGATGGCTTCCTAGCAATACAGTGCAAGTCTCAGGGAGTATACTCCTCTGTTGGACGTATTGGAGATTCTATTGGAATGCCAGTGGATAAACTTAGGGTTATAATGAATCCAAATGGTGCAAGTTTTGGTTGGTCAACCAATGCCGGAGACCTTTGTTTAGCAGGTGCTGCTGCAATGGTAACTCAAAAGCCAATTGCACTTTCAATGACTTATGAAGAACATCAGCATTTCTCTGGAAAAAGACGTCCAAGTTATTCAAACGGTCGTGCTGCTTGTGATAAAGATGGTAAACTAACAGCAGTAGAGTTTGAATATGGAGTCGATCAAGGTGCATACTTCTTTGGAGGCGACGATATTATTGAAAAACAGGTACGTTTTGCTTTCTTCCCTTATAATGTGCCAAATGCAGCTGGAATTGCTCGTATAGCTGTTACCAATCATAATCTAGGAACAGCATACAGAAGCTATGGATCACCTCAGGCTTATACACTAAGTGAAGCTCTTATGGACATGCTTGCTGAAAAAGCAGGAATAGATCCTTTTGAATTCCGCTGGAGAAATATTGGTCGTGAAGGTGATACCAATATTAATAGCCATTCTTTCAGACGCTATCCTATGGAAGAAATGATGAAAATGTTAAAGCCACATTATGAGAAGGCTGTAAAAGAAGCTAAAGAGAAAGATACCCCTGAAGTACGTCGTGGCGTTGGTATATCATGGGGAGGATTTAACGTATCTGAGGGCCCAATTGACAAAGCAACAGTTAGATTGACTCTTAACCCTGATAATACTGTGACAAAACATGATACATGGCAGGATCTTGGTCAAGGTGGAGATGTAGGATCCCTAATGGTTACACTAGAGGCACTTAAACCACTTGGATTGACTCCTCAACAAATCCATCTTGTTCAAAGTGACACAAAAATTTGTCCAGACAGTGGAATGTCAGCAGGAAGCCGTTCTCACTTTATGAATGGTCTTGCTACTAAACTTACTGCCAAAAAATTATTGGATGCTATGAGAAAAGAAGACGGAACTTATAGAACATACGATGAAATGAAAAGTGAAGGTATAGATACGGTATATGAAGAAACACATATTAATAAATTTATTGATGGATTAACTAGACTAAATCCAAACACTGGAATTGGTGACCCATCACCAGCATTCACATACGTTCTAAATATGGCTGAAGTTGCTGTTGATACAAAAACAGGAAAAACTTCGGTTGAGAAATTTGTATGTGTAGCGGATGTAGGAATAATTGGTAACATCGAGGCTGTGAATGGACAAGCTTATGGAGGTATTTCTCATGCTATAGGATTTGCTCTTTCTGAGAACTATGACGATGTTAAAAAGAACACTAATATCGCAAATAGTGGAGTACCTTATATTAAAGATATACCAGATGACATTCAACTACTTTATCATCAAGATTTTGATAAAACAGGACCATTTGGATCCTCAGGAGCTTCAGAGGGATTCCAGTCATCAGGTCATATGGCTGTTTTAAATGCTATTAATAATGCATGTGGTGTAAGGATATATGAATTACCTGCTACAAAAGAAAAAGTAAAAGCAGGGCTTGATATAATTGCAGCTGGAGGTAAAGTTGAGCCACCTAAAAAATATTACCTAGGTACTGAACTATATGAAGAATTGACAGAAATCATTGAAAACCCAGTGGAATATGGTGGTAATGAATTCTTTGAACCATTAGGATCAGGTGAAGGTGGAAAGTTCTTCTAGAAATACCATAATTGAATGATCTTGTAAAAAGATTACAATCTGAACGGGTATTTAGCAACTCTAAATGCCCGTTCAGTTTTTATATAATTTCTATATGTATTGTGTTGATAATATTATATATATCTTATATAA
>DASRMZ010000042.1:0-6028 GCA_035647675.1 Thermoclostridium sp.
TTTTTAACCCTTTGAGGTATCTATACAAGTCCACACCTTATCTTAGCAATGCCAGAAATGGACTTCGTCTTTGGCAGCAAGAATATCGCCCCTACTTTAGGGGGGGAGAATGTCAAGGTTGCTTTAATTTACGGAGTATACTCAAACTCCATATCGTCTCCAATACACACTGTATCCCCATCTGTAATTCCCATTTCCTCTAAGGCTTCAATTACACCCTTACGTCTTAATGCGCGCTGAAAATACTGTAATGATTCTCTATCAGTGAAATTAATTCCCCTAAGCAGGTTATCTAACCATGGTCCTCTTACTACAAAAACATCATCTTCAATTTCAATGGTAAAGGGTTCTTCATCCTCTACCTTGTATATAACCTCAGATATTTCACTTTCATAGACTACAGGCTCTGGTAATTTCTTTACTAGTTCGTGAGTATGGTTCATGAGCTCCTTTATACCAGTTCCCGTTGCTGCACTAATTGGGAATACTTTATAGCCCAAATCCTCTATTTGTCTAATAACGTTGTCTACTTCCTCCTTATCAGCAATATCAATTTTGTTTGCTGCAACAATTTGAGGTCGTTTAGGCAATTCTTCGTTATACTTTTTTAGCTCTTTATTAATTATATGAAAATCCTCTATAGGATCTCGCCCCTCCATACCTGAAACATCAATTACATGTATTAGCATTCGGGTTCTTTCTACATGCCTTAAAAAGTCATGCCCTAAGCCAACCCCTTGGTGTGCACCTTCAATAAGTCCTGGAATATCAGCTATCGCAAAACTCTCATTAACACCCATTGAAACCACACCGATATTTGGTGAAAGAGTTGTAAAATGATAATTTGCAATCTTTGGCTTTGCTGATGATACCATGGATAATAAAGTGGACTTTCCTACGTTTGGAAAACCAATCAATCCTACCTCTGCCAACACCTTTAGCTCAAGAATAACCCATCTTTCCTCACCAGATGTTCCATTCTTCGCAAAATTCGGAACCTGCCTGGTAGCTGTTGCAAAGTGGACATTTCCTTTACCACCCCTACCACCTTTTGCGACAATTACACTTTGACCGTCCTTAGTAAGATCCGCAATAATTAACCCTGTTTCCTTGTCTTTTATCAAAGTCCCACAGGGAACTTTTATTACAAGATCTTCACTACTTTTTCCTGTGCATTTTTTTATTCCACCGTCTTCACCACGATTGGCTTTGTAATGCTTTCGGTATCTAAAATCATATAACGTGCGCAAATGCTCGTCAGCTGTGAAGGTTATATTGCCACCTTCTCCACCATCTCCGCCGTCAGGTCCTCCTGCAGGGATATACTTCTCACGTCTAAAGGAAACCATTCCGTTTCCACCATCCCCTGCCTTGACATAAATTTCAGCAATATCAATAAACATATTTCCTCCATACATCTCTCTATCAATAGGTTAGCCTTTTGCTATGTAACCCTATTAAACATTAGCTGCACAATATGTGATGGCAAGCTCTTATGCGTAACCACAACATATTGTATAGTGGGACTTTAAAAAGCAACATCACAAAATGCTCTATATAAGCAGTTGCATGTTTAGTTAATTTGTGCATTATTCAACGTTAAATACGCAAAATACACTGTAGCACTTTAGATGCATTGATAAAGACAAAAAGAGGACGATTATTCTCGTCCCCACTAAACATCTGATTCTCTATTAGGCAATAATACTTACTTTCTTTTTGTCTTTTCCCATTCTTTCGAATTTAACTGTACCGTCTGCCTTAGCAAATAATGTATCGTCTGAACCAATTCCTACGTTGTCACCGGGATGTATTTTTGTACCTCTTTGTCTAACAAGAATATTTCCGGCTTTTACAAACTGACCGTCGCCTCTTTTTACGCCAAGTCTTTTAGATTCGCTTTCGCGACCGTTTTTCGAGCTTCCCACACCTTTTTTACTTGCAAACAACTGTAAATTTACCTTTATCATGAATTTACACCTCCTCGTAACAAACCTGGATATATTTACCGTAATCCGCCTCAATTTGTTTTAATCCAATTACCATAGTTTCTAGTATTATATCAGTTATAGAAATTTGCTTTTCTTCAAGATTATTGGGAACATAGCATTCAATCCAACCATCACTTTCTTTAAAGTTTCTAAAACCAGCCAGTTCGTCCAAACCACCAAGTGCTGTAAAAACTATAGCTGAAACGGCTGCGCATACAATATCTTCTCCAGATACACTAAAACCTGCATGACCGCTAACTTTAAAGCCTTTTATTTTACAAAAAGTATCGTGAATAATAACTACTCGAACCATTATGCATTTATCTTTTCAATTAGTACTTTTGTATGTGGTTGTCTATGCCCTTGTTTTTTTCTATAACCCTTTTTAGGCTTATATTTGAAAACAATAATCTTTTTATCTTTTCCTTGTCCAATTACTTTTGCGCTTACAGAAGCTCCTTCAAGCATTGGAGTACCTACGGTTAAGCCGTTATCATCAGATATGGCTAGTACTTTGTCAAACAAAACTGTTTCATCCTCATTGAAAGAAATTTTCTCAATAAAGACAACATCACCTTCTTGAACTTTGTACTGCTTTCCGCCAGTTTCAATTATAGCATACATAGAGTGCACCTCCTCTTACCTAACTCGCCACGAAAGGGAGCAATTATTGCATTTTTACCCTTCCAAGTGCGGTAACCGTTTTATTTTATCACAGCGTTAACTCACATGTCAACTCATGATTTTTCTGTTTTTTAATGCTCACATATAAGGTTACTGTTAGCTATATTAATGTTTTGAGATATAGATGTGAAAAGTAACATATAAAATCCATACGCTTAGATTTTTAAGGTGTAGCAATTATGAGTTTTTAGTTTCCACCCGCCCATTTCCGCCACACATTGGACACTGATGCGTCAATATTTGATTTAAAGTGTTCCGTATCTTTTTCCTTGTCATTTCTACAAGACCAAGGCCCGTCATACCTACGACAACAACTCTTGTTCTATCATTTTTGCAAGCTTGTATTAATGAAGTAATAACAGCTTCTTTATTCGTTCTCTCCTTCATGTCTATGAAATCCACAAGTATAATTCCACCTATATCACGAAGCCTTATTTGCCTTGCAATCATCTGGATCGCCTCTAAATTAGTTTTTAGCATGGTGTCTTCTTCGTTGTTTTTACCTACATATCTTCCTGTATTCACATCTATGACAGTCAAAGCCTCTGTATAATCAAATACCAAATATCCACCTGACTTTAACCATACTTTCTTTGACAGAGCCTCTTTTATCGCAGATTCTACATTGTAAAAACTAAAAAGGTCATAATCCTTACAAAAAAACTTCACTCTTGCTTTCATTTCAGGTGCTATTTCTTCGAACAATCCCAATAAATCTTCAAATTCTTTACGGTCACTTAATATAAAGCGTTTTATATCAGAATTAACACTATCCCTTGCAAGCCTTTGAACTAAATTGGGCTCTTTATAGAGACATCTGGGCACATTGCCTTTTTGCTCCTTCCGCTTTACTTCTTCCCATATCTGCAGTATATATTTTATATCATTTTCTATTAGCTGGGGTTCTACACCCTCTGCGACTGTTCTTATAACAAGCCCCATACCCTCAGGGCATAATTCTTCAGCAATGTCTTTTAAACGCTTTCTTTCCATGTCGTTATCTATTTTTTTTGATATTCCAACTCCAGCAGAAAGCGGGAACAGTACAGTTAAATTGCCAGGTAATGAAATGTTGGTTGTAACCTTTGCAGCCTTTGTTCCTATTATGTCCTTGATTACCTGTACTGTAAGCTCCTGTCCCTGCCTAATAGCGTTCTCTATTTTTAATGAACCCCTGTTATTATCATTTCTATTTACCTGTAAAACATCATCAGCGCTCAGATATGCATTCTTGCCTGTACCTATATCAATAAAGCCGCATTGCATACCTGGGAGAACTCTGTCAACCTTCCCCCTATAGATATTGCCAAGGTGTTTTTCTTTCTCATTTAGCTCAATATGAAGTTCTACAAGTTCACCGTCTTCAAGAAACGCAGCTCTTGTTTGATCGGATTTTGTATCAATTAATATTTCCTTAATCATAATTCCCCATCTGTTTTTTTATAAGAACCTTTCGTCCAACAGCGGTAGCCATAGGTTTCCACTACCACCATACAACATTATTCTATGCATTCTCAACATTTCAATAGAAGCCCCGGTACAGTTGTTTACTCCATCAATAAACAGCTCTGGACGGACATTATCATTCTGACCAGCACCTAGTAAAACATTGAAGGAGCCTGCATTTGTGTCAAAATCACCTGACAATTCATATATTAACGGTCTTATGTCAAACTCTTTTTCACCGCTTTTTGTTCTTTTCAACACCATTATTTTCTTCTGGTCTAAAACGCTGGATATGATCTTTTCAATATCTGTATAAGGGGAGATTTCGAAATCAATTTTATAAAGTGCAGCTTTTACAATACCCATAATTTTAGTCTTGACAAATTTCTCTTTAGCTTCAAGTATCCTTATTCCTTCAGGAAGATTTGCGTTAACTTTTTCTATAAATTCGTCAATTTCATATGTTTTTTCAAGCTCTACATCTGCAAATTCACCATCACTTGATAGTCCAACAGGCATAGGCTGTGCAAACACAATAGTCGGTCTTGGATTAAAACCCTGTGAGTGGGAAACAGGTATGGATGTGCGCTTAAATGCTCTTTCGAAAACCCTCATTATGTCCAAATGACTAATAAACTTAAGTTCCTCACCACGTTTAAATTGAAATCTTATGTTCATGCTTCTTCTCCTCCGACTGAAATATCTTTGCAGATACCTGTGTCAAACACGGTGCTTCCACAGCCTGAACATTGCACTCTGCAATTTGGTGTAGTAATGCTATCATATGCTCTCTCACACTCTCGTTGTAAAAACTTTTCAGAAACACCCATATTCAGATGACTCCATGGTAAAACCTCATCAAAATCTCTTTCTCTATTTGCGTAAAATGCCGGCTTGATGCCTTCTTGGTTAAATGATTCGATCCATGAATTGTAATTAAAATGTTCATTCCATCCATCAAACCTGCAACCATTTTCCCATGCCTTTAGCAATACCTTCCCAACTCTTCTGTCACCTCTGGCAAAAACTGCTTCAAGCAGGCTCACCCTTGCGTCATGCCAATTGTACGTTATGTTTTTTGACACCTTGGATAGCTTATCCTTTAAAAGCTTTTGCTTATTATGAAACTCATCAATTGTATCCTGTCTAAACCATTGAAACGGAGTGAAGGGTTTTGGTACAAAACAGGCCGCACTGACCGTTACCCTAAGCCCTTTCGCCCTTTTTTCTTTAGGTGTTTTATAGTATATACCCACAACCTCATCAGCAAGGTCGGCAATACCCTCTACATCCTGCGTTGTTTCTGTCGGAAGACCCATCATAAAATAAAGCTTTACATTGCTCCATCCACCTTCAAAGGCCAATTTCATTGAGCTTGTAACATCCTCATGTGTAATACCTTTATTTATTACATCTCTAAGCCTTTGGGTACCTGCCTCCGGTGCAAATGTAAGACCACTTTTCCTAACCTTTTGTGCCTTTTCCATTAGATCAATCGAGAAATTATCTATGCGCAAGGAAGGAAGAGAAAGATTGATCTTTCTCTCTTCTGTCAATTCCAATAGCTGTTCTGTGAAATCTGTCAAGCATGAATAATCACTGGTACTAAGCGAAAGAAGTGATATTTCCTCATATCCAGTCTTTTCAATTGCCCCTTTTGCTTGACTGAGCAAAACTTCAGGAGATTTTTCCCTTACCGGCCTATAAATAAAGCCTGCCTGACAAAATCTGCAGCCTCTAATGCAACCCCTAAACATTTCAAGCATAATCCTATCATGAACAGTGCCTATGAACGGCACTATAATATCCTCTGGAAAATCCACTGCATCCAGATCACTTATAATCCTTTTTTCTATAGTTTTGGGTACATCAGGGTGTAATGGTTCAATTTTCGATATGGTATTATC
>DASRMZ010000043.1:0-3142 GCA_035647675.1 Thermoclostridium sp.
TTTCTTAAAGTTTAAAGCTGCAACTTTGAATCCGAAGAATAACTTCGTCTTTAATCTCCCTCTTACCGGCATCTCATCTACTCGGTATTTTCTTCTAAGTATTGATGGGAGTGATTCTACACCATTGCGGATCTTTGCCAGTTCTATAAATTCCGATGTTTTCATATAACGAAGTTGCTTTGTCCTTGATACGGTCTTCCATGACAATACTTTGGATGTCTTAGTCTTATGAAACTTCGGCCTACACTGATCCTTGTATGGGCAGCTGTTACATCTTCCCTTATCAAGTGTAATTCGGCACTGTTCTGTCTTAGGGTTATAACTGTTGGTAGCCGGCACCTGTCCTCCAGCGCATCTCAGAACCTTTTTACCATCAGGACTAAATTCAAAGTCTGCGAATACATCTTCAGGTTTTTTCCCTTGAAAATTAGTAGTGACAAGGTTTATGTTTTTATCTTTTGCTTGGGCTATATTTTCTTCGCCCCCATAAGCACCATCGGCTACTAATGTAATTGTTTCTTCTTGGTCTCCCAATGCCTCTACAGTATCCTTAAGAAATTGGCTATCACTGTAGGTATTAGCTTGATAATCGTAATCGGAGATAATACTTGAATTTTCGCCTACATCTTCAGTAAAGTTTGCAACATAGCCATGATGCTCTTTACCTGATTTAAAACGGTAAATCGCATCAGGATCAGCAGGGTTTTGCAGGATCGTGGAACCCATAGTTTTATCGTTTTTATCCTTGAGCGCCAAAGAACCGTTTTCATCTTCTGTGGTCTGCTCACCAATGACCCGCACCAGAAGCTGATATTCGCCGCTTGCATCATAGCTACCAGCATATTTCTTCACGAGAAGGGATGCATCACAAAGAACTTTGTTCATTTTGTCATTGACGTCCATACTTCTTGTGTGGTAGATAACTTTATTTAAGTCATCAGGTTCATAATAGTGTTCCATGCCGGATGGTATATCATCTTCATTTTTATGAAGGAGTTTTACAAGGTTTGCAACGCAGGTATACAGTAATTCTAGGCGGGAAAGCTTTTTAATATTAGAAGCCACCATCATACTGTCCATCCGTTTTAATCCGGTATTAATCCCCATAATATCAGCAATCTGAGTGGAGAGACCGGCAATACAGTTTTTAACAAGATCTATCCCAGTCATGGCTTCATAAGTAAGGCACCTTTCCCGAAAACGGCTCAGGGTTCTATCGCTTAACGGTTGTTCTTTAAAACTGGTAGTATGAAGTGCATACTGGAGTCTTATATCAAACATTAAAGACTCCATGATCTCGTCATCCGTTAGCCCCAAGAGTTCCTTTAGTATGAGTGTTCCGATAATAATATTAACCGGCGTATTAGGTCTTGAAGCTTTTTCACTATACAAAATAGCGAAATCTTCTTCTTTTATCGCTGGAAATATATTTTCTGCAAAAGCCTTCGCCCAGGATTTATTGAGAAACTTTTTCTCTCTTGCGGTTAGCGATAAAGTACTATCATCGAATGATATCTGGTTACTGCTGTTTTCAACAAAAGACATTGTAAATTACCTTCCGATCCATCTATAGTCTACCTATATTATACTATAAATTGGCGGATTTGTGGGATTTGTGTTAAGTTTTCAAGGTGCAAATTTGGGATATAATTAGGGGCTTTTGACACCCTAATCATTTTATAATTGCAACACCACCCTGCCAGGGCATGAGTACTGCCGGGTTGAAAAAGAAAGACGATCCAAGAAATCGTCTAATAATTGATGTTGTAAAGGCTATCAAGCTTTTAAATCCTAAATTTGTAATTGTTGAAAATGTCCCTGAGATTCTTCAGACGAAAATTGAGATTGATGGAAAATGGATTTATATTGATACATACTTAAGATCTGAGCTGGGTGACAAATATGAATTTAACACAAATAATGTAGTAAATGCTATGTATTATGGTGTTGCACAATCACGTGAACGCTGTGTATATCTTTTAGCTGCAAAATCAATACAGATTAAATGGGAATTTCCGAAGCCTTCTAAGGAAGTAACAACAATGAGAGATGCTATTGGTGATTTGCCTTCACTTGATCCAAATGTAACAGATATACCTAGCGAAGAGTTTAATAAGTTATTCCCAGACTATGAGAAGAAAAAAAAGGAGGGATTAGCTGTATCAAAGTGGCATTATCCCCCTCGTCATAAGTACCGTCATGTAGTTGCAATGATGCATACACCTGAAGGTTGTTCTGCGTGGTCTAATGAAAAGTATTATCCTACGTTAGCAGATGGGACAAAGTCTAAAGGATATAAAAATACATATAAGAGGCAGTGGTGGGATAAACCCGCATATACCGTTACCAAATATACAAGCCGTATAGGTTCGCAAGAAAATGGACATCCAGGAAGAGCAATTATTGATTCGCCAGATGAGGAAACAAGATTGTGGTCTGATGCTCGTGTATTATCGATACTTGAACTTATGAGAGTATCTTCTTTGCCAGATGATTGGAATATCCCGGATGATGCGAGCAGCAATGTTATTAGAGAAATATTAGGCGAAGGCATACCCCCAAGGTTGTTAGAACATGCCTTAATTGAATTGGAGCAATTAATTGATGAAAAACGTAAAATTTAAAAATAGAATTAAAGCAGTATCATTATTTGCAAATGTAGGAATAGCAGAAACATACTTTGATGACCTTGGAATTGATGTTGTGGTTGCTAATGAGTTATTAGAAGAAAGAGGAAGGTTCTATAACCACCTTTACCCAGAAACAAATATGATTATCGGAGACATTACTATTTCGGAAGTGTTTGATAGAGTAGTATCAGAGGCAAAAGTAAATGATGTTGACTTGCTAATTGCGACACCACCGTGTCAAGGGATGTCATGTGCAGGACGTAAAGACCCTAAAGACCCAAGAAATTTTTTGATTTATTATGCTGTTGAAGCAGTTAAGCAAATAAGACCTCGCTTTGTTATGTTTGAGAACATACCAATGCAGCAACACACCCAGATATTATACAATGGCGACTATTTGTTCATTCCAGAGTATGTTGAAAACGAGCTTGGAGACTATTATAATTTTAATGAGCAGCATATTGTAAATGCAATGGATTATGGAGTGCCTCAGTCTAGACAAAGATATATAT
>DASRMZ010000044.1:0-4566 GCA_035647675.1 Thermoclostridium sp.
ATTATAATATAGCATAAATATAATAAATTTGCTCTAACAAACTGACTTAAAATGTATTAACTCATCTTTACCAATTATAGTGTATAATATAATTGCAACTTAAATACAAAAAAAGCATTGGAGAGATTTGCTATGAAAGTATGTTTTTATGGAAATACAGGTCACGCATTAACGGCTATATCAGCTAAGCAGAAGCTTCCACAAGTAGAATACACCGCCTTTTGCCCAAGCTTTCCAGGAGAAAATATGGACAAGGTAAAATCGAGTGCAAATAGTGCAGGATATAATCTAAAAGAATATTCTGATATTGATGAAATGCTTAAAATAGAAAAGCCCGATATACTAGTTGTAGATAACCGTTTCACAGAACGTTATCCCGTTGAAAAGAAGGCTCTTTCTGCCGGGATTCATGTATATGCTGATAAACCCATTGCAACAAATCTTACTGAGCTTGACGATCTTTATAAGACAGCAACTAAAACAAATAGTACTATTTGGGCAATGCATACTACAAGATATGATCCACATTTTTATACTATACGACAGTTGATACAAGATGGTGCAATTGGTAAGGTAAGAATGGTCAATTGCCAAAAATCCTATCGCCTTGGCACAAGACCTGCTTTTTTTAGCGAAAGAAAAACCTATGGCGGAACAATCCCTTGGGTGTCAATCCATGCAATAGACATGATTCGCATGGTCACTGGCAAAGAGTGTCTTTCGGTATATTCTACTCAATCATCAGCCGACAACTTTGGCAATGGCGATATGGAGATTATAACTACATCAAGCTTTGAGCTCGAGGATGATATTTTTGCTACAGTTTCAGCCGATTATTACCGTCCTGCAAATGCACATTCCCACGATGATGACAGACTTCGTGTTGTAGGCACTGAAGGCATTGTAGAGACAGCGCGTAGAAATGGTGAACAAGAAGTAAGGCTTATTAATAAATCCAACAATGGCATCACACCAGTAGAACAGTTAAAACCTCCAATGCTATTTGAGGATTTTATCCATACTCTTGAAGGTCATGGTTCGGGTATTTTAAGTATGCGTGATACATTTTTAAATACACATACTGCAATACATGCACAAGAATCCGCAGACAAAAAAGCCATTATTCATATGAAGCACCCACCACTGAGCTAAAACACAAAATGGGTACTCTTTCTTAAATTATAGAGCCTGTAGCTTTTAGATGAGCTACAGGCTTTGCCTCTTGTGAGGATGTTTTTAACTTTTTCTAATATTTAATATATTATAGACATAGGCTTTGCAGCTAAAGGTAAAAATATAAACACGATATAGAAAAACATAGGCAGGTTCTGGAAATCATTAACCTTTAAAAGTAATTGTCAATAATACGGTAGTCGGATCAGTTAATTTACCACTTTCAACGCGTTCCTTCATGTTGTATTTTTTAGCCGACTCAAGAGCTATCTTTAAAATACATTTATTATCAATATTTTCTAAATTAATTGACTTGATGAACCTGCTAGATTCAGAATCCGGAAGCGTACTTAAGTCAAATTCTGTATTACACCTATTAAAGACAATAACCATTTGCTCTTCGTCCTTATTATATGAGATATCTGCAGGAGGAATATTTACATAACCCGCAACAAATTTAACATCAAAAAAGATTTCAATAGAATCTGAACATATTTTTATATCGGAAATACCACTTTTAGTATTTCCGAATCTAAAAGGTGTTTCTATATCCAAAAATAAGTCTTCCATTATGCTTTCGAATTCACTTTCTTTATTCTCCCTAACACATCTGAGTCTGTATGGGAAAAATATCCGATTAGTTTCACTATCTTCTCCTGTGTTGTTTATGAAACAAATTTCATTTTCATTGATTATTTCTTCTATTTCAATAATACCAAAGGTAGGCATTATCAAATGCTCTCCCGTATCCATTGAGTATAAACGAAAAAAATTATTTGAGTCAGCCGAATTTATAGGTGAATATTTATATTCAACTAACGTATAGAACCCATCTGTCCCCTTAAATTCCACAAAACTAAGCACTTTTAGATCAGGATCCCCTTTTACTTCTTCCTTCAAATATTCTTTTATATCATCCATAGTTATTTTTTTGCTCTCGGTAGCTAAATTAAGTTCACGTTCTAAATCTTGCTGGATTGTTTCATCATAATTATATTTATTAGACTGTATCAGAGTAATATAAATTATAGTGATAGATAGTGCCACTAAAATTGAACTTATCGCAATGAGTGCCTTCTTATTTAGAAACTTATTCACAGGTATCACTCCTAACAACTCTTTTTTATCATACTGTACCACCACCTTGCAAGGTGGTACAGTTTGTTGTAACATTCTGATAGCCCGTTATAACTCCTGTAGCCGCTGCGGTTCCGGAACCAGATATAGTAAGTGTGGTATTCGTATAGTTGGTATAATCCCACATAGGTACTATCACCTGGCTAGAATAATTATCCGATGTTGCGTTCCACTCCGATGCAGCTTGAGCATTGACAATAGGTGTAACCAATAAAAACAGACCTACCATCATCGTGAATGAAATAACCTTTTTGTAGACCAAAACAAACACCTTCCATTTCATTATATCAAAGATAGGCTTTTATTATTTCCTTCACTAATATAAACGAATGAGGACAGCATTTGGGGACAAGTTTTTTCAAAAAGTTATTATTTATTTTTTAGTGAACAGATTTCATCATTTTTATAATTTCATCTCTATTGATTTTTCCGGAAATCAAATAACCATATCCGCTATCCGTCCATATCAGGTTATTGATGCCCTTGTTACTGTAAAATAATGCTTCTTTTTCATCAATTGATATTTTTTGAATGTCAACACCTTCGGTATCCACATTCAAGCTATTGGAGGAAATAATGTATTGTGTAAATATGAGTTCATCTCCATTTTTGTTTGAATAAATAAACTGAGTTGCTGTTGTCAGTACAATGCTTTCCGAAAAAGTGTATCCTTCGGGTATGTATTTAGGCTTATAATTTTTTTCAATACTTTCGGGGTAGTATATCCCCTGTTCCATATCTGGAAAAATAACAGATGAGAATTTCTCATAAACCTCAATAAAAAATCTAAAAACTGGCTGACGGACAGCATCAACTCTTATTAGAATTGTTGAAAAAGTCAATACAAAAATAATTAAGTCCCTGTAAGCAATGTACAACTGCTCAAACTTGCTTTTATCTTCATCTGAATCCAGCAATAATAGATAGAACAGCAAATTTAGACCTCCCTTGTACTCTTTTTATTGCAATTTTAAAATTTACTTCACATCCACTATTATACAATATTGACTTCTGTTAGGAAGCACAAAAGGACGGTTGAGCTGCCCTTTTATGTTTTTTGTTGTGTGTCCATGCTGGGTACACTAAGAAAAGCCACGGGATTGAGATAACTCATCCACGTGGCTTTTCTATAGTTCACTAGCAGTTATGATAACCGTCTATACTAAGCTAAGTTGTACTTATTAGCCCTCGGTTACTTCAGTCACTGTAATAGACACTGAATCATTCTCGTCATTAAGCTGTTTTTGACCATCTAGGTCATAGAATACAAACTTAACTGTGTAATTACCAACTTTATTTATTGTTGCTACAAAGCTTGAGGTTAACCCATTGTCAGCATAGTCACTTGCCAAAAGAGGAAATCCTTCTGTAGGACCCCATGCCAGTACAAGGTCACCTTCCTGTGCTCCAACATAACCAAGCTCGGCTTCATCTGTAACAATTGCAGGTGTTCCGCCTTCTATTGCTTCCAGCTCAATATCATCTGCTGTAAGACCAGAAATCACTGCATAAAGGCGAACCATATTGTCCTCATCATCATCCGCTACAGTACCTTTTACATTAATAGGCATTGTAAATTGTTCACCTGTTTCTATGGTTACAACGCCTGCACTCATTGAAAGAGTAGTTTCAACAGGATCTGTTTCATCGTTATCTTCATCATCAACTGGAGGTGTTGGTTCAGGTGTTATAATACCTGTTCCTTCTGCATTATTCCTTACAGTAGTACCTCCGGCAATCTCTTGTTGACCAGCTCCCGTAACACCTGATACACCCTCATCAACAGTTATCTCGGTATTCGGTGTTCCAATGCTGGTATTATCAGCACCGACCTGTACATCAACATTCACAACTTGTCCATTACCAGATATTTGAGTATTAACTGCCTCTGTTGTAATGCTGGTTACCTTTCCAGCAACCTCTACCTTTGCATTTTCTGCAGTAATATGCATTGTTTCAACTTCAGAATTTTCATCTATAATAACAGTTGCATTTTTGCCGCTATGAGAAATTGAATTAATTTGTGCGCTAATTACAGTAACAGCAATATCATCAGCATTAATCTGAACACTGTCCACTATTCCTTCAATATTCACATCATCAGATTCTTCATCAACATATACCAACTCAACATTGGCCTCATCTTGAACCTTAACGCTGAGTTCACCGCTAATTCTTGCGACAATAACATTAGCTACATTCGAGCTTCCTTTAATTATGATAGAATCTGTTCCACCACCACGGACAACCATTCTT
>DASRMZ010000045.1:0-7342 GCA_035647675.1 Thermoclostridium sp.
TTCTCTTCATTTAAGTATCTACCAATCATTTTTATTATGCCTCCTTGTATTTATAGTAGCTTAAAATAGTCCTGCCTTCGTGTTTTACAGTCGATTTATTAATTTATTATCCTATTTACTTATTACTCTTTTCATTATCGCATTTCTCACAAATTTGTATTGGGAGATTTATTTACCTTACAGAAATTTAAGGCTTTTGCTACATAACACTTTAAATTTCCTAAATAAGCCTGTTGTGACGCCTTTAGAAGATAGTTTTTCCTTACAACATAAAAATAGACGCTCATTTCTGAACGTCTATCTTAATTTCACAATTAATAGCGTTTGATGTGAGCTGTTACAGCATTTGCATTGCTTCTATTGCCTTTGCTGCGATGTTTTCTGCCGTTAATCCGTAAAGTTCTAGCAACTGATATGGATTACCAGATTTCCCAAACTTATCTTCAATACCAACCATCTTTACAGGTACTGGATATTCACTACATACAACTTCAGCAATTGCACTTCCAAAACCGCCCACAATAGTATGTTCTTCTGCTGTAACAATACATCCTGTTTCTTTTGCAGCCTTGATAATAATATCCCTATCTATCGGCTTAATGGTGTGGATGTCAATTACCCTTGCATTAATGTCTTGTTCTGCAAGGATTTTAGCTGCCTCAAGGGCATATTGAACCATAAGTCCGTTGGCGATAATACTTACATCGCTACCGTCTTTTAGCATCATGCCTTTTCCAAACTCAAACTCGGTGTTTTCATCATAAATTTGAGGTACTGCTAAACGTCCAAACCTTAAATAGAACGGGCCATCGTTTTCGATTGCCGCTTTTACAGCAAATCTTGAGGATGCAGCATCACTCGGACTAATAATGGATATGTTCGGAATTGAGCGCATTATTGCTATGTCCTCAATTGCCTGATGGGATGCACCATCCTCACCAACTGATATCCCTGCATGAGTTGCACCTATTTTAACATTAAGATTTGGGTAACATATAGAATTTCTTACTTGTTCAAAAGCTCTTCCTGCTGCAAAAATTGCAAATGAGCTTGCGAATGCTATTTTACCACATGTTGCAAGACCTGCTGAAGTACACATTAAATTTGCTTCAGCTATGCCCATATTAATATGTCGCTCCGGATACTTTTTCTGAAACGCATCAGTTTTTGTAGATTTTGATAAGTCAGCATCCAGTACTACTATTCTTTCGTCAGATCCAAACTCGACCAATGCATCACCGTAAGCTGCACGGGTTGCTATATTACCTGCCATAATCATTCACCCTCCATTATCTGAAAATTACACTTTATCTTTCTGCTCATACTTGCACAAAATGCGCAATGCATCTGTTATGCATCCAATGATGCCAAATACTCATCTATCTCTGCTATAGCTTTATCACGTTCTTCAGGTTTTGGTGCAACACCATGCCAACCTGCCTGATTTTCCATAAAAGAAACACCTTTACCCTTGATTGAATGAGCAACTATCATGTTTGGCTTTTCTTTTTGATTTTTTGCATTATCAATAGCTTTTTTAATCTGCTCAAAATCATGAGCATCAATGGATTGTACATACCATCCAAAAGCCACAAATTTATCTGCTATTGGTTCAGGATTCATTACGTCTGTGATTTTACCATCAATTTGTAGTCCATTATTATCTACAAAACAAATTAGGTTATTGAGTTTATAATGAGCCGCTGCCATAGAAGCTTCCCAAATAAGACCTTCTTCGAGTTCACCGTCTCCCAAGCCCACAAAAACACGATAATCCTTATTATCAATTTTCCCTGCCAAAGCCATACCTACCGAGGCAGACATTCCTTGGGCTAATGAACCCGTAGACATATCAACACCCGGTACTGTTCTCATATGCGGATGACCTTCAAGATAACTATCTATTTTTCTTAGCGTCTCCAAATCCTCTATAGGGAAATAACCCCTTTGTGCAAGAGTTGAATAAAGAACAGGAGCACAATGACCTTTTGACATTACGAACCTATCCCTATCAGGGTTTGTAGTATTTTTAGGATCAATATTCATTTCCCTAAAATATAAATAGGTCATAATATCTGTAATTGATAAAGAACCTCCTGGATGGCCACTACCCGCGGCGCAGGTCGCCCTTAGGATTCCCTTTCGGATGTTTGCCGCTGTTTTTTTCAAAGACAATATTTCCTTTTGTTCCATAAACACAGTCCTTTCTATCTGAAATTGTTTGAATTATTATGCATGTATTAAATATATTATTTAATATTATGTACTTATTAGCCATTAAAAGTATAACTTAAAAATATAACTACGTCCAGTTTTTTTAGGTCTCAGTTTTTGCAACAATCTACTTAAAGTTACTGCTTACTTCCTTCATTCTGTGAGATGTAGCTGTGCACTAACGGAAACTACGCTGCACTCCGCTAACGCTTCCTAATATTGCTTGGCTATATCCCTTGGGTTACCTTTGAGCAGTAACACTTAAACACATGGTCAGCCATCCTCTTCTTGTATAATAATTAAATTATTCATTATATTATCTATTATCTTAAATACTTCCTGGGATGCATTTGCGGCTCTATGATACTTGTCTTTGGCTTGGGCATAATCTTTTTCCACAATCAAAGTCAATACAGTTCTACCTAGGTCATGTAGTTCTTCATGATGTTTATCTATCTCATCCCATAAGCCCTTTATCCTGTCATCATTTACCTCTAATGATTGGTAAAAATGCCCGAACCCGCATCTTGTACTATCTACTTGAAGTGGCACTATATGCTTATTATCCACAGCACTCTTTAATGTATCCATCCATGTTTGATGCTGTTGTTTAGCATTTGTTAAGATGTTTGCTAATTCTTGATCGGTTAGTATAATGCCTAATTCTAAAAATCTTGAATAAGACTTTTTATTATTTTCTAAGAATTTACCATCGCTTTCGTTAATTCTAAATCTAATAGATTCTAATTTACCGGTAGCATCATTTAGAACATTAACTAACGATGTAGTCTTTTCTGTTTCTGCTGTCATATGTCCTACCGCATCGGTAACTTCTGCATTAGAGGCACTCATTTCTTCAAAAGAGGCCATAAAGCTTTCCATATCTCTACTAATATTATTTATAGCACCAAATGTATGATTGATAAGATCATTTATTCCACCTGTTACGATGGGTATTTCCTGCATGCTCTTATTTGATTCATCTAGACTTGAAATACTTCTTTTGGACGCTTCTTCTATTTCATCTTTAAATATTTGAAACTCTGCTAGGCTATCTTTTGTGTTTTCTGCTAATTTTCTAATTTCATCTGAAACAACAGCAAAACCTTTACCACTTTCCCCTGCCCTTGCTGCCTCTATACTAGCATTTAACGCAAGTAAGTTCGTTTGCTCAGCAATACCTTCTATTACACCTACAATGTTTCCTATTTGGCTTATTTTTTCTAATAATATTTCCAGGTTTGAATTGATGTTTTGGTTTCCTTTAGATACACTGTTACAAACCTGTTGCATCATCTCAACGTTTTGTATATTCTTTTTATTTGAATCAACTATATCATTTACCTTATCAATAATACCTTCAACGATATTCACATTGTCATTTAAAACTGTATTTATCTCAACCATAGAAGCACTTGTTTCTTGCGAAAATGCCATATTGCTTTCAACCATTACAGATAAATTTTTCATAATATGATTAATATCATGGATTAAAAATTGAATTTCTACTTCTATGTTTCCCAGTGAAGTCCCGCTTTCTATGGTATCAAGTAGATATTCTTTAGATTCTGTTTTTAATTCATTGAATTTTTCTAATCTGGAACTGACCTCTAATAATTCCTTTGATTTGATTTCAGAATCTTTGCCGGATAAAATGTTTTTAACTTGATTCTTGTATGTAATACTAAACATGCCTTTTCCCTCCGCATTTCTTCTAATTTGTCTCACAATACTATATTCCCATCGCTTAATAAAGCATAGAATGTACGGTAGTATATCTAAATATGGTTTTTTGCGATGTAAGCTTTATGACAGTTGCTTGTACAATATGTGGTGATAAGCTTTCATGAGCAACGATATATTATACTTCAATATACGAACTATGTAATGTCACAAAATATTCTAAAAAACCAAATGAAAAACCAATTAAAAGATTAATAAAATTAATAACTTTCTCCAATATATAAATTCTGTTTTTTGACACATACTGTATTATTATAGCACTTATAGGGTTATAATAACATAGCAAAAATATTTATTCATCTAAAATAGGGGCCATAATTTCGTGAGCTTAAAGCAATATCATTTATCAAATTTTTAGTTTTTTTGGTGTGGCGTAAACCCCTCGCCCAAAACTTCACGTACATCGGTTAGCAATACAAAGGCATTGGGATCAATTTTTTTGACTACATTTTTCACTTTATGAATTTCCTCTTTTTTAACCACACATAATAATATCATATATTGATTTTCAGTATACATTCCTCTTCCATATAAGCCAGTAACACCTCTATCAATACTGTCTATTAATGCTTCCGAAATTTTTTCTGACTCGCGCGATATTATCATTAATGATTTTGAAAAATTTACACCTTCAAGAAATGCGTCCAGAGTACGTGCTGATACAAATAACGCAACTACTGCATATAATCCTAGGCTAAAGCTTTTAAAGGCCACCGTTGCCAGCACAACAACAAGTCCGTCCAACAACATCAACAATTTGCCCACAGGTATCCAGGGGAAAACGTTGTGAAGTAGAGCTGCAGCCATATCCGTGCCACCCGTAGTAGCCTCTTCCTTAAAAACAAAGCCAAGACCGATGCCTGAGGTAAACCCACCTGCCAAAGCAAATAATAAAAAATCAGGAGAAGCTCCTGTTCCTGATGTTGCTATATAGGGCACTATTGTGTTAGAGACCCAAGACCCTGTCAAGTCAATAATTACCGACAAAAGTATAGTTCCTACTAATGAATTTATTATAAAATCCTTACCTTTAGACTTCAAGGCAGTAATAAATAGCGGAATATTCATTGCAAGCATTGCTATACCTACGGAAATTCTCTCTTTGGATACATAGAACACGACGGTGGCAAGTCCTGAAACACCACCCGGCGCTATTTTAAAAGGAATAAGGAATATATTCATGGCCATAGCAAGGATAAAGGCGCCTAAAATAATCTGGAGTAGTGATGAAACCTTCTTAAATGAAAACCTCACATGAAACACCCTCTTATAAGTATTCATTCATAGTTTACGGCAAATTTCTATAATAATTCAAATTTATTATATATTCCATTAAACATTCTTATAAGCACAAAGCTTCGATGGATTAATTATAGCATACAGACATAGAAAAAAGACAAAAGAAAAACCGGGCTTACCCCGGTCCGGTTAATTATAATACAAATCCTGGTTATACCAGGTTATTATCATATAGAAAATCAGAATACAGCCACCCTACCATATTGCGGTGGGTATTGCCCATTATCCTAATCCATATTTCTTCTTAAATCTGTCTACACGTCCACCTGTATCAATCAATTTTTGTTTACCTGTGAAAAACGGATGACATTGAGAACAAATCTCTACACGAAGATCTTTCTTTGTTGAACCTGTTTCAAATTCATTACCGCATGCACATCTAACAACTGTTTTTTCGTATTTTGGATGTATACCTTGCTTCATGTTTATCACCTCTTTATTGGCTAATTATCTATTCCACATGACTCTAACATGCTTGTTCTAAAAAGTGCCGACTGTCATTATAGCATAACATTTATGGCATATCAAGTAAAGTTTATTTTTTAATAACCTTCCGGATGTGTAGAATGCCATCTCCATGCCGAATCAATAATTGTCTCGATATTATTATACTTTGGAACCCAGTTTAATTCCTTTTGTATTTTTTCTGAAGAGGCAACAAGCACTGCAGGATCTCCAGGTCGCCTATCAGCTATTATCTCTTTAATGGGTTTTCCAGTAACGCATCTTACAGTTTCAACCACTTCTTTTACTGAAAATCCTGTTCCGTTTCCAAGGTTAAATATGCTACTATCTCCACCTTCTCTAAGGCGTTTTAATGCAAGAATGTGTGCATCAGCCAAATCAGTAACATGTATGTAGTCTCTTATACATGTTCCATCGGGGGTGTCATAATCATCACCAAAAACACAAATAGCATCTCTGTGTCCCAAAGCAGTCTGAAGAATTATAGGAATCAAATGGCTTTCAGGTGTATGATCTTCGCCAATCCTTCCGCTTATATGTGCTCCTGCTGCATTGAAATACCTAAGGCACGTGTATTTGATGCCATAAGCAACATCACACCATTTTAGCAACTTTTCAACAGCAAGCTTTGTTTCACCGTAAGGGTTTGTTGGCTGTGTTTTATCTGTCTCAACAATTGGTATGTTTTCAGGCTCTCCATATGTGGCAGCCGTTGATGAAAATACAATGTGCTTAACATCATACTTCCTCATTGTTTCCAGCAGCACCATTGTAGCAGCAACATTGTTGCTGTAGTATTTTAAAGGCTCATATACACTTTCTCCAACAAGTGAAAATGCCGCAAAATCTATAACTGCATCTATTTTGTTTTCTGTAAACACTTTTTCTAAAACTGCTTCGTCTCTAAGATCGCCTTTGTAGAACCTGCCACCCAAAAGTGATTCCTCATGACCCTTTACTAAGCTATCAACAACAACAACGTCTTCACCTGCTTCAACAAGCTCTGCGACGGTATGACTTCCTATATAACCTGCTCCGCCAGGCACTAATATAGCCATCGTATAACCCCCCTCATCCTCACAAAAACAAGGATTAATTTTTTTATTTTCTACAATAAAGACACTTCTTGCCCGCCATCTCCAATTTCCGATATATAAAAGCTTGCACTATAACCAATACTTTTCTCGTATTCCCGTCCAACCTGATTTATAAATTCATCTATATTAGCATCGTGAACCAAACTTACAGTGCAACCGCCAAATCCAGCTCCCGTCATTCTTGAGCCTAAAACACCCTTTACTTTTCTTGCCTCTTCCACTAATGTATCCAACTCTTGACCTGTAACCTCATATAAATCCTTCAGTGAGTCATGGGATTCATTCATTAGTTTTCCAAATAGAATTAAGTCATTGTTCTTCAGTGCTCTTACCGATTCTATAACCCTTTCATTTTCATATATCACATGCTCTACACGCCTTCTAATTACTTCATCGGTTATCAGCTCTTTATGTGTCAAAAAATCCTGCACTGACACTTCTCTTAAAAATTTAATGCCCGGCAACACTTTTTGAAGAATATTAAGCCCTTGTTCACATTCATTTCTTCTTTCGTTATATTTTCC
>DASRMZ010000046.1:0-7632 GCA_035647675.1 Thermoclostridium sp.
TGCGCAAGATTACATAACGCATTTTGGAGAAGAGATTTCTGGAGTAATTCTGTCAGGTTCAGCAATGCAAAAGGGAATTGATATTACAGTTGGAAGATGTCTAGCATTTATCCAATGCAAATTATTTGATGAAGACAAAAAAGCTCATTTTATTGATAAGTTAAGTTTTGGAAGTTACAATAAAAAGATCCCAAATGCAAAACATAAATTTGCATGGTTAAGCACGGATGATGAAAAGGTTGAAGAATATGAGCAAGATCAACTTTGCGGTGGAATTGTTTCTATTGGTTTTTACTATTATATGCTAAAAGCATTTAAAAACATTTATTCGCATAATGAACTCAGTAAAATTCCACGCACCTTACCAATTTTAATTCTATCCGGGAAAGAAGATCCTGTAGGTCACTATGGTCAAAGAGTTAAGAAGTTGTATGAACTATACAAAAACGAAGGACTTAAGGCTCAAATGAAGCTATACCCAAAAATGCGGCATGAAATATTAAATGAAAAGAATCCGACCGAAGTATATAGCGATATTCTTAATTGGCTTTTAACGTGTGGTTAAAGTGAAGATACATTAATTTGTTTCAATCCATTGCGTTAGTAATAAGTTATAGCCTAAAACCGCGATAAATTGTCTTTGATTTTATTTTGCTGTTGTGTTTAGTAGCACATCATAGCCTAATAGTCATTAACAAAAAATTAAACGGAATTCCTGCAAGATTAAGACCTATTATTGCATACACTACTATAACAATAATTAGACCGGGTAAATACGCAAGGATTCCTGGCAAAACTTTACCTGTGCTTGATGAAAGAATGGATTTATCTGTTGTAGAGGTATTTCTTATAAATGCCCAAATAAGCCCCGCCAAAGCAGCAGAACAAAATACAGCAATTCCTAACCAAACCCCTATAACAGCTATTTTTTGAAAAGAAGGCATAGCGCCTAGCGTGTTAAAATAATCATTGAGAACGTTTTCATTTGCCTGAATAGCTGACATATCAGAAGGTGTTATTTTCCCGGAGATATAGTTAACTAATACAGCGATAGAATTGTTTGTGAAGTGTGCAAACATTCCCGCATACAGCGAATTAGTACGGTAAACGATAAAGCCAATAAGAACTCCTAAAAGAAATGTTCCAATGAGTTTTTGAAAATCCATATGAAATAATCCAAAAACAAAACCTGTTATAACAATGGAGAATACCTTACCAAAGCGCTCAAAGCTTCGCTGAATAACCCCTCTAAACATTACTTCTTCACAAATACCAGCTGAAACTCCAATCAATAATAGACTTACGAGTAAAGGTGTCTCACTTATTGGGAGAGGTGGGACAATAACATTGCCAAAAATAGTATTTATTAACCAAAGATTAAAGATGTTTACAATTGCAACAACCCAGATTGAAAAGAACATCATGGATAATATAATAAAAAGATTTAGAAAGCTGACACGGTTGAGCCTAAGAACTTTCTTTATATTATATTCTCTAATCATAAGCAATAAAAGTGAAGGTACTAATATGATTATGTATTCAGTGATGAGTATTCCAGTAGTAAAGCTTTTATTTTGCACGTGTGTACCAAGGGTTATAAGTAAAAGTGCTACTATAGAATATAGTAAACCTGCCTCAACTAAAGAGGGACCCTCATTTATACTGTTTCTCAAACTATTTTCTTTGTTGAATAACTTAGAATTCATTTTACATACCCCGAATTTTATTGATATTAATGCATATTATACCAGAGGAAACATATAAATGCATGAAAATAGAAAATTAATTCGGGAAAGAGGGAATAAGTAGTTACAGTTCACAGCAATATCTCAAAGCACAAGGGGTGCGAAATATAACTATAAGTAGGTTTATATCATGGCTTTTGCGATACAACCTTAATATATATTGCACAGTGAAACTAAAAAAGTGTCACCTTTCAATCTAATAATATTTTGAGATATAGCTATGCACTAACGGAAACTACGCTTCATTCCGCTAATGTTTTCCTTATATTGCATAGCTATATCTCTTGGGTTATCGGGTTGCCTGTACACAGTGAAACTAAAAAAGTAACATCGCAAAATGCCTTTTATATATTAGCTTGGCAATCTACCTTATAACTCTTCTGGCAGTATAATAGGTTCTATTAAAATAGCCCGATGTAAGTGTAGATGTTTTCACAACATCGCCAGTTGAAGGTGCATGCACAAACTTTCCACTACCGACATATATCCCTACATGATTAACAGTTTTACCGTCGGCAGCAAAGAATACTAAGTCGCCGTATTGTAAACTATCTTTTGATACGTAAGCCCCTGCCTTTGCTTGATCTCTTGACACTCTGGGCAGTGAGATTCCTAACTTACCATATAGGGTATATACCAACCCTGAACAATCATAGCTATTAGGACCTATAGCGCCCCATTTGTAGGGCTTGCCCATTTCCTGGGGAATAAGGGTTTGTAGCTGCTCAATGGTATAGCTTTTATTATCGCCACGTGAGGGCAAGTCATTTGATTTAATGTATTGACCACCAAAGTTTTCATACATTCTTTTCAAAAAGGCTATGGCTTCTTCTCTTGAGGTATATTTATCTGGAATAAACATTTTGTCTTCATTTCCGTTAACAACACCAGTTTTGCACAAGTAAATAACCTCATTTACAGCCCAGTTTGAGATTACATCCTGATCCTTAAATATATATAGAAACTCGCTCTCAATATTACTTTCAGGTCTTGCTGTTTTTAGTGTTCTGTATAGCATGACAACTATTTCTTCGCGTGTAGCAGAATTATTTGGAGCAAACAATCCATTTCCTATGCCATTTACAATGCCTAATTCATTTGCAACCATTACACTTGGGTTTTGAGTATCACTAAATGGGTTTGAACTCACATTTGGCAATTCTTTACCACTAAGAGATCTATATAATTTTATGGTCAGTTCGGTAAATTCTTCTCTTGTGATATAATTAGTGAAATTGTTCGTAACTTTATTTGTTAGTAAATTATAACCATAAGCTTTTTCAATCTCAGATTTTGCCCACCCACTAGCACTGCCTAGGTTGATGTCTTGCTGTGCAAAGGATGGAACGGATAGTAATAATCCTAAAGATAAAATAGATGTAGTCAAGAAAACTTTATGTTTTTTAATCATTAGTATCTCCTTTCGCTTCGCCATGTTTAAAATGAATCTCCTAACGACATGGATATATTAACATAAGATTGCGTTATGTAAACTTACATATTCATTACAATATTGTTACCACATCTGATGGCAAAAGATGTTATTAGGGTTACTGTTTACAGCTATATCTCAAAATATTATTGGAGTGAACGGCAACTATTTTGGGTTACTTCGTGGAAACATTTTTGTAAGTTGTATTGTAAACGCTTTCCAGATTCAATATAATAAAATAATGAACTGTAGTATATTCAATTCTACATGACTAAAAGATGGGGAGGTTTTATAATGCAAGAGAAAGTATTTGGAAAGACACAAGACGGTAAAGAGGTTAAACTTTATACTATTGCCAACTCAAATGGTATGAAAGCCGAGATAATTAATTACGGTGGGATAATCGTATCACTGCATGTTCCTGGGAAGGACAAAAAATTAACAGATGTTGTATTGGGATGTGACAATTTAGAGGATTATAGAAAAAGTCCGTTTTTTGGAGCTATAGTAGGTCGGCATGCCAATAGGATAGAAGGTGCTGTGTTTGAATTGAACGAAAAGGAATACAGGCTTGTAAAAAACAATGGAAACAACCATCTACATGGTGGAACTATTGGTTTTGACAAGGTTTTATGGGATGTAACAGAGTATGATGGGAAAACCCTAAAGTTACATTATTTGAGCGTAGACGGGGAAGAAGGATACCCGGGGAATTTAGATGTTTATGTTACTTATTCAGTATCTGATGATAATGGTTTATCAATTGAATATAATGCAAAATCAGATGCAGATACTGTAATAAACTTAACAAACCACACCTATTTTAACCTTTCAGGTCATAATTCAGGGAACATTTTGAACCACCAACTAAAAATTAATGCTGACAAGTTTACATTTAATAATGAAGAATGTATACCCACAGGAGAAATATTAAGTGTTGAGGGAACCCCGATGGACTTCAGAGATTTTCGTACAATTGAGCCGGGTATAAAATCAGACAATATACATATTGAAAATGGCGGTGGATACGATCACAATTTTGTATTGGATGTCAGTGGAAAAGCCCCTGAATTTGCAGCCGAGCTCTTTGATCCTTCTAGTGATCGCAGGATGAAGGTGTACACAACAAAGCCTGGGGTACAATTCTATTCAGGAAACAATATAGGTGCTCAGGTTGCAGGGAAGGATGGGGCAGTTCACAGCAAATGGAGTGGTCTATGCCTCGAAACACAGTTTTTTCCGAATGCAGTGAAGCATAAACACTTTCCTTCACCTATCTTAAAAGCTGGGGAATTATATCAACATATAACAATTTATAAGTTTGAATAATTCGTGGTGGAAAGTTTTGTGCATTACTTGATATATAAGGGGATTTGTAAATGAAAATACACCAGTATGCTCTTTGGGCAGTGTTGGCTACTATGTTAATATGTCTCAACGGATGTGAATCAACTACAGTGCTAACTGTAGTTGATTCTAATAAGGATCCTTCTTCGTGGCTTGCCGAGCATATCAAACCTGAATCTAAATTGGAGGACCATTCGGTATACTCTCCTTATGATAAGCCGACAATTATGGAGGATACGCCAATACAACCTATGGAACCTGCTTCTACTGTGAGCCCCACTCCTTCACCACAAATAACACCAATACAACCTCTGGATCCTGTTTCTGCTTCGAACCCTACTCCGTCGCCACAGGCTACTGTAGCACCATTGCCAGAATCTGTTTCTGATCCGAGTCCCACTCCTTTGGCAAAGGACGAGTCTGAATTCATTTATCCCATTCGCACATTTGATGATGAGACCAGACTTTGCCTCACCTTTGATGATGGAGGTAACAAGAAAGCGGTAGAGGCTGCTCTTGAAGTGCTGAAAAAGCAGGATGTGCAATGCACTTTCTTTGTAGTGGGAAAGTATTTGAAAACCAATGCAACTCTGTGGAAACAGGCAATAGAAGACGGACACCTTATCTGTAACCATACACAGAATCACAAATGGCTTACGCAATTGAACGACGATGATGCCAAGAAGGAAATACTGGAGTGGGAATCCACGGTTTTGGATATCCTTGGCCAGGATTATCTGGATAAAATGAAGCGGGAATTCCCATTTATTCGTCTTCCAGGTGGCGCAGGCAATGATAGTAAAAGAATTTTACGGATTGTTTCCGAGCTAGGCTATATTCCTGTTGGATGGAATATTGAAAGCTATTACGCTGTGCTAAGGCACCATGATCTAAAGACTGAACCGACAGGGCCAATTGCTAATGAGGTTTTATCGCATATTACAAAAAAGGCAAAGGGAGGCTCCATAATACTACTTCATTTTAATCAGTATGATACCGCAAGATTGGATGATATCATAACAGAAATAAAAGAAAAAGAGCTAACATTTCAGTTGCTTTCTGAGAGTTTAAATTATTAGGTATACATCGCAAAAGCTTTAATTGGTTGCTATTAAAGTTGCTGCTATCATATAGGCTAGGTAGTAAGACTGTGGATTAAGAATAGGATATTAAGATTGGGGGATTGTAGGTATTAACATGGAAGATAAATTAAAAGAGTATGATTTACCTTTTTATATTGCAAGACAGAAGCATGACAGCACTTTTAGCATGGCATCCTGCCATTATCATAATGATTATGAATTATATTATTTATTAGAGGGGCGCAGGAACTATTTTATCCAAAATAAAGTATATCCAGTAGTAAAAGGTGATATTGTTCTTATAAATATTCAAGATATCCATAAAACGATGGACTCTAATAATTCTGTTCATGAGAGAATTGTAGTAAATTTTAAAAAAGAATTTATTGCACCAATATTTGAAGATGAAGTAGATCTTTTGAATTGTTTTTTAAGTGATCATAAAGTAATTAAATTAAATGTATCAGAGCAAAGCTTTGTTCAGTCAATTCTTATAAAAATGGTAGAAGAGGATAGAAAAAAGCCAAAAGGATACCTTACGTACGAAAAAATCCTGCTTACAGAGTTATTACTGTTTATAAATAGAAACATGGAAAAGTTTGAAGAACAACAAAGGTACCGCAACAGTGTCCAAAACAAAATGTCTGAAGTGGCTCTTTATTTAATAGAAAACTATATGAAAAAAATAACTTTAAAGCAGGTTGCTGAAGAGTTTTTCATTACGTCATCTCACCTAAGTAGATCTTTTAAGCGAACCACTGGTTTTACTTTTATTGAGTATTTAAACAGTATTCGTATTAAGGAAGCTCGTAAGCTTTTAAAGGGAACAAAAAAGAGTGTAATGGAAATTTCAGAGTTAACAGGCTTTGAAAGCCAAACTCATTTTGGTAGAGTGTTTAAAGAAATAACTGGATTATCTCCGCTACAATACAGGAGAAAGCCGGGAATTTAGGCATAGAGCGAGAATCCTCGGCAAGCACGGAATGATAATCATTGGCTCGGACCCTTGGATGACAGCTAAGGTATGTGCGAGTGTGAACTGTAACTAAAGGGTCAAAATTAGAGAAAAAATTTGTAGGCTTAACTTGAATAAGTAAGCGCTTACACATATAATGTATAATATGAGTACAAATACGAAAAACATAAAACATATAATTAAGGTAAGGAGAGTAATCAAATGAGTAATTGGAAAGATTTTTTGAAAAAGAATAATTTGAAAGAAACTAAAGTTGAAAAGCTAAAGCAAGAGGCTGAAGAGGGGTTTATAAACTACGGAGTCTACCCACGCTCTATTAATGAAGTTGGTAATGCTATAATAATGATGGCTCGTGGTGATGAAGAAAAATATCTTTTGGTTATAGGAGAAGATAGTAGCCTTCAAGATTTAAAAGGCAGCATATCAGAACAAGGTGATTTAAATGTAAAGGTGTGTCCTTTATCAAATGAAAACTGCAATGTTATTAGAACGGTTTTCCCATATACAAACCCTCAACCACATAAGGGTAAAAAAATAACGGTAGGCCTTGGCGACCGCCTTGGTTTGGCTTCCCCAGGTCATATTGAAACAGTTGAAGATCTTGATGTGTTCCCTGTATTGGCTCAACAATCAATACGCGAGTTGAATTTAACAGGCAGAACCTATGAAGATGTTATATCTGCAGCAGCTTGGGCAGTATTCCAAGAAGGATACACAAAAGGATATGGAGCTGATGGAGATCATCTAAAAACTGCTGAAGAAGTAAAAATGTCATTGGATGTTGGCATGACAATGATTACTCTCGACTGTTCTGAACATATTGACAATTCTGCCGTAGATGCAGATATTGCCGAACTAAAAGAAAAATATGAGGGCTTTCCTGTTGAAGAGCGCAAAAAATGGGAGGAAAGATATTCAAATAAAAGCTTTAGTATAGGTGGATTCAATTTCGACATTTCAGGCGATGATTTGATACGTCTGGCTTGTGTATACGGTGGCGCAATTCATCATACACTGGATATTTATCACAATATTATTGCTAAATGTGGA